>NZ_JBBPCO010000004.1 GCF_038070005.1 Thermithiobacillus plumbiphilus
ACTGCAGTGGCACGCCTCGCCCTGCGAGGAACTGGTGGAGAAGATGGGCATCTCCTGGGATGATGCCAAGCACAAGTTCGAGCTGTACCTGAAGGAAGTCGAGGCCGGCAACATCGAATACCTCTACGACCCCGAACTCGCCACCAAACACCTCGGCGCCGGCGCCTGAGTACCCATAAGCTATCGAGCTGACATTTTCGAATGACTGAAGGTAGGGTTTAAAATGCAAGATACAGTATTGATTGTAGGCGCGGGACCCGCCGGGCTGGCTGCTGCTGCAACGGTCGCCGAAGCCGGCAAGAAAGCAGTCCTGGTCGAAAAGGAAGACATCCTGGGTGGCGCGCCGATCATCTCCGGCTATGCCAAGCTCGTGCCCTCAGGTGAGTGGGCAAAGGATGCCATTGGCCGCATGGTTTCCCGTGTGGAAGGCAATCCCAATGCCACCATTCACAAATCCACCAAGGTCACCAAGGTGGACGGCGAGGCTGGCAACTTCACCTGCCAGCTGAGCAATGGGCAGTCCGTGAAGGCGGGCTCCATCGTGCTGGCCACCGGCTTCACCCACTTCGATTCCATCAACAAGCCGGAATGGGGTTTTGGCACCTATGAAGACGTGCTGACCACCACCCAGATGGAGCAGATGGTAGCCCAGGGCGAAATCCGCTGCCCTTCCGATGGCCGTGTTCCCGAGCGCGTCTGCATCCTGCTTTGCGTCGGTTCACGTGACCGCCAGATCGGCCGTGAATGGTGCAGCAAGATCTGCTGTACGGTTTCCACCAATCTGGCCATGGAAATCAAGGAATTAAGTCCTCAGACGGATGTCTTCATCTATTATATGGACATTCGTACCTTCGGCCTGTACGAGGACAAGTTCTACTGGAAGTCCCAGGAAGAGTTCAAGACCAAGTTCGTCAAGGCGCGTATTGCCGAGGTCACCAAGTCTCCGGACGGTCGCCTGCTGGTCAAGGGCGAAGACACCCTGGTCAAGCGTCCTATCGTGATTCCCATGGACATCGTGGTGCATGCCATCGGCATGGATCCGAATGAAGACAACCCGGAAATCTCCAAGGTCTTTGGCATTGGTCTGGAAAGGCACGGCTTCGTTGATCGTGCCGAGCAGTACACCAACAGCCAGGGTACCACCCGTCGCGGTATCTACGTCGCAGGCGCTGCAACCGGTCCTGAAGACATCGATACCTCCATTGCTCAGGGCCAGTCCGCTGGTTCCCGTGCCCTGGCCGACCTCTATGGCGCAGCCCAGCAAGCCGCAGGGTAGGGGCGAGGGCGGGGGCGAGTATATCGCTCCCGCCCAGCTCGCGCTGACCCTCGATTCGGGTATTTTCAGTCGTGGTTTCACTGCCATGGGGAATATGCTCGAAAGCAGTGGTGGCACCGAGAGCTATGTCGAGGCGCTGAAGGCCAAGGCTGCCCAGTTCCAGGCCGTCTTGTCCCGGGACCATGTTCAACATCTTACGCTTGATGAGCTCAAGCCCTTGGTGGAGCGCATGTTTACGGTTCGGCGGCGGCTCTGGCCCGTTCTCCAGGAAAGCGGTGAGTCCTTGCTGCGGGACAGCATTGCTGACCTGTTGTATGCCAATGGTCCGGTTGCCGAGCGCATGAAGCGATTCGAGTCGAGCATCCCGGCAGAGGGAAAGACCAAACGCGCATTGCGTGATCTCGCGGCCGAACTGCTGCATTACAACAACCCTGAGACATACCCGCTGATGACCAGGTGGGTATGGGATCAGGGCACGGAATCGGGTGCCATGCGGGAGTTCATTGCCGGGGGAGACCACCTGCAGGAAGTCCCCTTTGGCGAGTCTCCGGAGGTGTTCGAGGGAGGCAGAGCCTGGATACGGGAGCAATTGGCCGAGATGGGTGTGTATCGTGATCTGCCATACCTGACGGATATGATGCTTGCCTTCCAGTACAGTGAGTATCTTCGGGCAATGGCGGAAGGCTTCTTGCGATCGGACTTCGGCGGACAGAGCGATCCTGCTGAGCAAATCAGGAAATTATTGGGTATAGATTCGCCACGCCGGCAAGGTGCCTCGCGGGTGAAAACAGAAACCTTGCATTAACCGGGCAGGAGTTGATATGGCAATTCATGAGAAGTCACTAATCGATCAGGATCGCATCCTGACCCATGACAAACTGGTCGTGGACGGGGTCGATGTCTCTGGTCACTGGAACACAATGATCTCCCCGCGTACCCTGACGGACTACGACGATGATTTTGAGGAGATCATTCAGAGCTACCCCGGCGGTGAAAATGTGCACCGCTGCTGGCAATGCGGCTCCTGCACCAACTCCTGCACGATGTATGCGCAGAACATCGACTTCAATCCGCGGTTCTGGATCTATCTGATCCGCCTCGGTCTGAAGGATGAGTTGATGAAGGACCGTGACATCATCTGGCAGTGTGTCTCCTGTAACAAATGCACCAACATCTGTCCCAAGGACGTGCGTCCGGAAGGCGTGATGAAGGCCACGGCACACTGGCTGGAAGAGAATGGCTACACGGAAAAGACCAGGTCGACCATCTTCGACGAGGAATTCACCGAGCAATGCCTTGAGCATGGCCGCATCGAAGATACGCACATCCTGGTCAACTTTCTCAAGAAGAGCAAGCAGCCCCTGGTTCAGGACTGGCTGGTAGAGTTCACCAAGCGCATGAACAAGCATCTGCCGGTTGGTCAGTTGATGCGGATGGGCATGAACCTGGTGTTCACACCCAAGGCCAAAACCTGGGGCCGCACCGGCGAAGTGCTTCGCGAATACGTCAGAGAGCAGAAGGAGGCCACGCACCATGGCTAAGGTTGCATATTATCCGGGGTGTGCCCTGGAAGGTTCGGGTGGCCCCTACGACAAGTCTACCCGCGTGCTGGTCAAGCAGCTCGGTCTGCAGATGGAAAACCTGCAGGACTACAACTGCTGTGGCGCGATGGAAGTGAAGAACGTCCATCCGATGCTGCAGACCTACATGTCCGCGCGTAATCTGGCCATGGCAAGCAAGCTGCAGGGCTGTGACACGGTGATGGCCCCCTGCAATGGCTGCTATCACAATCTGAAGAAGGCCGAGTATGAACTGGCCACTTCAGAGACCTCCCTCGACACTGTGCAGGATCTTGCCCGCAAGTCCGATGATCCGGTCTACGAGGGTGACGTCCGTACCGTCCATCTGCTTGAATGGCTGATGGAAGAGGTCGGTCCGGAAGGCATCAAGGGCCAGATCAAGAAGAACCTGAATGGCCTGAAGGTCGCCAACTACTACGGTTGCATGTACACCCGGCCGCGCCAGATCTTCCCCGAGAAGGATCAGGGTCCCGGTTCCGAGTCCAGCTACAAGCCGCACTTCATGGATGACCTACTGCAGGCCGCGGGCGCCGAGAACGTCGACTTTCCGCTGAAGACAGCCTGCTGTGGCGGTGCGCATACCTTGTCCGATGCCGATACCTCCACGCAGCTGGTGCTGAACCTGCTGCAGGCGGCCGAGGACGCGGGTGCCGAAGTCATCGCGACGGAATGCCCCACCTGCCACTCCGGCCTGGAAATGCATCAGGTCCGGGCGGAAACCGAGTTTGGCATCAAGACCAATGTCAAGATCATCTACTTTACCCAGTTGCTGGGCATGGCGATGGGTCTGTCCCCCCGCAAGGTAGGCGTGACCGACAACGTCAGTGATTCCCTGGATGTGCTTCAAAACCGGGGAATAGCGTAAATATCTTTACAGGGCGCAGCTTGCTGCGCCCTTTTTTTGTCCGTAATCTGGGCTGTATCTAGGATTGGGTTGGACATATATGGAATTTAACGGTTGCGAGTTCAGGCCCGAGCTGTACTACGATGACGAATATCAGGTGTGGGCCCGCCGAGAAGACGACGGGACCCTGACGGTTGGTATGACGGATATCTCGCAGAGCATCGCAGGCAAGATTCTGCATGTTCGGGTTCGGCGGCCTGGCACTCGACGGCCGGTGGGTAAGCCGGTGGCAACCATCGAGAGCGGCAAATGGGCGGGGCCGGTGCCAAACACCTTTGATTGTGTCATCGTTGAGGCCAATGAAGAGGTGCTGGAAGATCCCAACCTGCTGAACATCGAACCTTATGAGGCATGGATCGCCCGGGTCGAGCCGGTGGATGGGGTGGAACAGGCACTCAGCGTCATGAAGACAGGGGATGCGGCGGCGGAAGGCTATGCCGCCCGCTGCATACGGGACAATATCAGCTGTGAGCGGGGTATGCGCTGAGCATGGACAAGCACTATGTAGACCATGAGGAACAGGACGTGGTCATCGTCATGACCAGTGGACCCAGTACGCCACATCGTTGCGCCACGCCATTTTATCTCGGTGGCTTATTGTCATCCATGGATGCCAACGTTAAGATCTTTTTCACCATGGAAGGCGTGCGTCTCATGGAGCAGGGGGTAGCCGAGAACCTGGTCGCCATGGAGGGTGGCAAGCGGATCATCGAATTCATCCGCGACGCCAAGAATGCCGGCGTTGAATTCTTTGTTTGCCGTCCGGCAATGCCAGGCTATAAGATGGCCGAGGACAACCTGATCCCGGAAGTCACGGCAACGGCGAGCGCCGGTGATCTCGCTGATCTCATCCTGACTTCGGATCGGCAGTTGTTTTTCTAGGCTTGAGGTTTCAAGACAGATTTGGCAGTTCCACAAGGGTGGCGGTCGCGCCCGGAAGCGCTTTTTTTACCCGTAAGGAGGATGATCGATGGGCACAGTTCGTGGTTGCAACATTCCTGAAGACCTGTATTACAACGTCGAAAACAATGTCTGGGTGCGCAAGGAGGATGACGGTACGGTCACCGTGGGCATGACGGCTTATGCCTGCTCCCTGGCCGGTGAAATCGTGTCCTATACCCCCAAGAAGGTGGGCAAGGATGTTGCCAAGGACAAGTCCGCTGCCACCGTGGAGTCCGGCAAGTGGGTCGGTCCGCTGAAGGCGCCGGTCTCTGGTGCGATTACGGCCACCAATCCCGATGTTGCCGCGAACCCCGGCCTGATCAACAAGGATCCTTACGGCAATGGCTGGGTGGTCAAGCTCCAGCCCAGCGACTGGGACGGCGAATCCGGCGAGCTGAAGACGGGTGCTGATGCCCTTGCCGCCTTTGAAAGCAAGATGGACGCAGACGGCTTCGGCGGCTGCTAATTGGCCAGGGGCGTCACCCCGGTGACGCCCCACCATGATCGGGGGAAAACATGAGTGCATGGCTGGAAGCGGTAAAAAGGGTAGAAGCGCTCGAAGACCTGGATCTCAACCGGGCTCTGGTGGCAGAGATGGAGTCACGCTGGGCAGGTCTCAAAGGCAGCCAGACCGGGCCGGTGAATTTCTACACACCGTCTTTCAAACATCATGAAACCTCCGAAGTCAGTGCCTGTGGCAAGAATGCCTTTCCGGCGATCTCGATCACCGGTGGTGATTGCAAGCTCCAGTGCGATCATTGCAAGGCCAAGATTCTGGAGCCCATGATTCCTGCCCGCACGCCCGAGGACCTCGCGCGTCTGGCTGACGAGTTCGTGGCGGATGGTGCCCGGGGCATGCTGCTCAGTGGCGGGTCCGACCACCGCAATGTCGTTCATTACGAGCCTTACTTCCCGACAATCCGCAAGATCAAGGACCAATATCCGCATCTGCAGATTGCCATGCACACCGGCCTTGCTACGCCCGAGTTCGCCCGGGGCATGGAAGATGCTGGCGTCGACGTGGCCATGATGGATGTGATCGGATCGCAGGATACCATCACCCAGGTCTATCATCTCAAGCGCAGCGTGGATGAATTCGAGGCCTCCCTGGAGGCCTTGGTGGCCACGCGCATGAAGGTGGTGCCGCATGTCGTGATTGGTCTGCATTATGGCAAGCTGCTTGGCGAGTGGAATGCCCTGGACATCGTCCGTCGGCATCAGCCGGATGCGCTGGTGCTGGTTGTCATCATGCCGCATTACGCGCCCGCGAGCCGGCCTTTCGCCACCCCATCCTCGGCGGAGGTCGGCAAGTACTTCATGGACTGCCGCGAAGCCCTGCCGGACACCCCGGTGTTGCTGGGCTGCGCGCGTCCTGCCGGGGTACACCGTCTTGAGACCGATGCCTATGCCGTGATGGCGGGCCTCAATGGCGTAGCCTTCCCCTCGGATGGCATGCTGGCCCTTGCCAAGCACCTGGATCGTGACGTACGTGTCACGCCGTCCTGCTGTTCCATGGTGGTGGGCGAGGAGGTACTGGCCCTGACTGATGGCCAGTCCGGCAGCATCAAGCTCGATCATATCCCGGCCGCGCCGAAGCGCCGCGCCAGTATCCGCGACATTCCCATCGTCGTCGCAGGTTAAGCGGCTTACCGAATCGAGGACACAGGCATGACGCAGGGCACTTGGCGGGTACTGGATACCGGATTGCGTTCAGCGGCCGACAACATGGCCCTGAACCGCACCCTGCTTGAAAGCCAGCAGGCCGGTACCAGCGTCAATACCCTGCGTTTTCTCCAGTTCCAGCCCGCGGCCCTGGTCGGTTATCACCAGTCCCTGGAGCAGGAGCTCGAAGTCGACTACTGTCGTGCCAATGGGGTCGAGATTCAGCGCCGCATCACCGGTGGTGGCGCGATCTACTTCGATCCCGGCCAGCTTGGCTGGGAACTGTATTTCAACAAGCAGGACTTTGGGCGGGCGGAAATGGCTGCCATATCCGAGATGATCTGTGAGGCCGCCGCCCATGGCATGTCGAAGCTTGGCATCGACGCGCAATTTCGGCCGCGTAATGACATCGAGGTCGATGGTCGCAAGATTTCCGGTACTGGCGGCGTATTCGATGGCGATGCCGTACTGTTTCAGGGAACGGTACTGATCGATTTTGATATCGAGGCCATGTTGCGCGTACTGCGGGTACCCAAGGAAAAGCTCAGTGCGCACGCCATTGCCTCGGCGCGGGAACGTGTGACCTGTCTCAAAACCCTGCTCGGCGAAGCGCCATCCCTGACCCAGGTCAAGTCCGCCCTGCTGGCTGGCTTCGAGGAAAAGCTGGGGCTTTCCTTCAAGTCAGCCGGACTGAACCCGGTCGAGGAGGCGCTGTTTCAGCAGGTCCTGCCGGAGATCAAGGACCCTGAATGGGTGAGGCTGGTTGACCGCCCGCGCACTGAGGCGCCCCTGCTGCAGGCAGCCTATAAGTCCCAAGGTGGTCTCATCCGCGTGACCGCCCTGGTCGATGAATTCAAGGAACGCCTGCTGCAGATCCAGTTCGCCGGCGACTTTTTTGTACAGCCCAAGCGGGTCATTGCCGATCTGGAGGCAAGCCTGCGCAATGTGCGGCTGGAATCCGTCCCTGAGCGGATTCGTGCCTTCTTTGCCGAAACGCCTGCCGAGATGCTGTTGCTGGAACCCGAGGACTTCATCCTTGCTTTCCAGCAGCTTCTGCCCTCGAAAGCTGACGGAGCCGTGGCATGAGCGCTCGTTCGCTTGATGTCCTGGTGGTTGGCTGCGGCCCGGCTGGCAGTGCCGCAGCACGTACAGCGGCCGAGGGTGGCGCCAGGGTGCTGGTGATCGACAGGCGGCAGGAGATCGGCCAGCCAGTACAGTGCGCCGAATTCGTGCCCACGCCCATGCTGCCCTATACCAAGGTACCCGGTGTGCTGACGCAGAAGGTCGACGGCATGCTGACTTTTTTGCCTTCCAGCGCCAGCCACGCCAGTGCCTTTCCGGGGCTTATGATCGATCGGGGCGCTTTTGACAAGGTGCTGGCCGAGCGGGCGGTTGCCGCTGGCGCTGAACTCTGGACCGCCGCGCGTCTGCTGCGCCTGGATGGGCAAATAGCCGAGGTGCAGCACGAGGGTGTCATTCATCGGATCGAGGCCCGAGTTGTGATCGGCGCCGATGGCCCGCATAGCCTGGTTGCCCGTTCGGTCGGGGTGCCGGAGCAGCAGGTGGTTTATACCCGCCAGTATACCGTACCTCTCTTGCAGCCCTATCTTGATACCGACATCTTTCTGTCGGACGATTTTCCGGGTGGCTATGGCTGGCTCTTCCCCAAGGGCGAGGTGGCCAATCTCGGGATCGGCGCGGACCGGCGCTTTGAAGACAATCTCAAGCTCCCTCTGGAAAGGCTGCATCGCGCCATGGTGGATCGGGGCTTGCTGGGTAAAGCCGTGCTGGCGCGCACGGGTGGCGCCATCCCGGTCAGCGGCCTGCGACCCATGGTCCATGGCAGCACTCTGCTGGTCGGGGATGCCGCCGGGCTGACGCATCCGATCACCGGTGCGGGCATTTCCGCCGCGGTCATCAGTGGCGAGCGGGCAGGCGAGGCGGCCGCGGCATATCTGGAGAGTCTGGATCCGGCTGAACTGGCGGATTTCGAGGAAGATGTGCGGGATCAGTTTGAAACGACCCTGGAGCGTGCGGTACAGCGGCGCAAGGCCCTTGAACAGGTCTGGCGCCGCCCGGCAGCCCAGGATGACAACATCATGCGATCCGGCTGGATCGCCTTTGAAGAGTACTTCGCGGCCTGAGCGCCCCGGAACCCATTTCGACCGAGGAGGCAACAATGAGCGCTGTTCCCGAACATCTGAACACTCCCCAGCCGGTCACTTTTTACCGGCCTGACTACAACATCAAGACCCCCGAGATGCGTTCGCCGGAGTACATTCAGATGAGCACGGCAGCGGCGATCACCCTGGGATTGGTGCCCGGTGTGATGCATCGTACCGCCTGCACCCACTGCCTCAATCTGCTCATGACCTATCCCGAGGGCTGCCGTGCCAACTGCACCTACTGTGGCCTGGCGCGTCACCGCGAAGAGGCGCGCGACTACGCCGATCGCAACTTCATCCGCGTGGACTGGCCCACGGTGCGCGTCGATGAAATGCTGGAAAAGGTCGTCGCCGGCTATGACAAGGGGCAGTTCGAGCGCATGTGCATCAGCATGATCACGCACCCGAACTCCGACCATGACACCCGTGTCATCCTCAAGCGCTGGATGGAGGTGGCCCCGCACATCCCGGTCTCCATCCTGTCCAATCCCACCACCATGACCCGCGAGGATCTGGTCGAGCTCAAGGAGCTGGGCGCCGACATCTTCACCGTGGCCCTGGATGCCGTGACCCCGGAAATCTTCGAGCGCACCCGCGGCAAGACCGTGCAAAGCCCGCATCGCTGGGAGAAATACTGGCAGGCCATCGAATGGGCAGCGGAAATCTATGGCCCGGAGAAGTTCGGCGCGCATCTGATCTGTGGTATGGGCGAGACCGAGCAGGAAATCCTCGAAGTCTGCCAGAAGATCAAGGACATGGGCGGCCACAATCACATGTTCGCCTTTTTCCCGGAGAAGGGCTCGATGATGGACGACTGGGACGCCGTGCCACAGGACCAGTGGCGTCGCGTGCAGCTCGGTCGCTTCCTGATCGACTACGCTGGCGGCAATGTGCGTGACATGCGCTTTGACGAGTACGGCCGGGTGGAGGACTTCGGCTACCCGCAGACCGAGCTGGAAGATATCATCAGCTCCGGCAAGCCTTTCCAGACCTCCGGCTGCCCCGGCAAGGACGACGAGGAAGTCTCTGCCTGCAACCGCCCCTACGGCGATTCATCACCTTCGGACATCCGCAGTTTCCCCTTCGCCCTCAACAAGCAGGACATGGAGATCGTGCGCCGGCAGATGAAACTGCAGGAGCTTGCCTGCGAATAAGACGGAAAGCTTCTGTTCCTTAGTAAAAAAGCGGCCTTTTGGCCGCTTTTCTTTTTAAACTTAATTATATGCTTATATAGCCAAATTATTTGATTTTCAGGGTTTATCCTGCAATCGAAAATTTTATGTCTGAAACTTGTTGCAAGCACGCAAATAACTGCTACAAATAGCTTAGGCAGATGGGCTGCCTCCGAATAAAGATAGGAGAGGGAAATGCAACAAGCGCCTATGCGAAAAAACAACCTGCTGGCGGTGTCGATTGCGGCCGTCCTCGGCCTCGGCGCTAGCGGCAGCGCCTTTGCGGTAAATGGTTTCCAGGTGATTGGCTACGGCGAGGATCAGGTTGCCGTAGGTGGTGCTGTAACTGCCAATCCGACTTCCGCCATGACCGCGCTGAGCAATCCGGCCGGTATGACCATGATCGGCGAGCGTGCGGATTTCAGCATGGAAGCCTTCATGCCGGATGTGAAGCTGGATGCCACTAACAGCGCCTTTACTGGATTTAACGCAACACCAAATCCAAACCCTGGTGGCACAGCGAAGAGCTCGGGTGATCTTTACGGCCTTCCGAGTATCGGCTGGGTGGGTCAAACTGGGGTTCAGAATCTATTCTTTGGTGGTGGCATGTATGCAACCGCTGGGTTGGGGGCGGACTTTGGCTCTGTTAACCTGAACACCCAAGCCAACCCGCTTGCGGGCAATACAAACCCAACCGTGTTCAATGGGTACAGCAATGTCACGATGTTCCGGGTCTCACCTGCGCTTGGCTACAAGATCTCACCACAACTCTCGGTGGGTGCGGCGCTGAATGTGAATATGCTGATGCTCGGTTTTCGTGAAACCTTTACCAACATGATCAATCCAGCAAATGGTTCTGCCTTTGATGTAAACTTCAATCTCGGGCGTGCCGGTCAGGCCTTCGGATTGGGTGGCACCCTGGGTCTGATCTATGACCCGTTACCGGGCCTCGTGCGTTTGGGGGCATCGTACACAACAAAGGCCAACTTCCAGGATACCGAATTTGAGCTGGCTGCTGGAGATATTTCAGGTTTTCCGGATGTGTCTGCAGCGCAGGGAAATCCTAACGCTGGGGCTCCTAACTCTGCTGGAACCTACAAGGCGGCATTTGACTTCCCACAACAGGCGGCTGTTGGTCTGGCGCTGATGCCGGAAGGTCCGCTGACCCTGAGCGCAGATGTGAAGTGGATCAATTACAAGGATACCCTGAAAGACTTTTATGTTACAGGCAATGGCAGGACATGGAATCTCCAGCCCAAGTGGGATGACGTCTGGGTTTATGCCGCGGGTGCGACCTATAAACCAATGCCGGGCATGAAGTTCATGGTTGGCTACAACTACTCCGATGCGCCAGTCAGCAACTCGGCCACTTTTAACAATCTGATTTTCCCGGCTATTGTCAAGCATCACATTACCACCGGTTTTAACTATCAGTTGGGTAAGAATTGGGATATCGGTGGTGCATTGCAATATATTCCCAAGGAGACCATCACGGGCGAGAATGACATGCAACAACCTGATGGTTCAATAGGAAGCTCAAACATCAAGCTCAGCAATCAGATCACGACTATCGGTATGAATCTCGGCTATCGCTTCTAAGCCACTCTGAACCCATTCAGGCCAGCCTTCGGGCTGGCCTTTTTTATTTGTCCGCCTCGGTTCGGGTAATGTGGTTTGACGTAAGCCCACTCCGGCTCTCCATTCCTGCCCTTGTGCTGTCGCCATGATCAGGGCACACTAATAATTGACCAAACTGATATGGAATAGCGATGAAGAACATCCAGATTACCGATGTCAGCAGCCTGAAAAACGACCTCAACAAGTATCGCAAGGGCAAGAAGCTGGAGATCCCGCGCTTCAACCAACTCGCCCGGCTGGCCTATCTCGGCCGCCTGGTGATGACGCCCTTTGACCTGGAGGACCCGAGCGTGGAGTCCTATCTGGTGCATGTCATGCCGCCTGAGGGCATGGCGGGGCATTTCATCGATCTCGACGAGGATCTGCAGGACGCCATCCTGATCCTGGATTCCGAGCAGTCGAAGGCCCTGATCGAGATTCTGCGCAATGGCGTGCAGGAGCGCGCGCGCATGTATCAGGAGCTCAATGAGCGCGACTTCTACTTCCAGTCCTTCTACAAGCCGGGTGAGCCTGGAGGCAAGCAGGAAGGATGACCGGGGCGCTGCCGGCGCGCTGGATCGATCTGGGTGATCTGGCGCCGCTGGACCTGCATGCAGCCTATATCGGGATCGCCACTGCCCAGGATCCTGAGGCAGCGCCGGTCGTGCTCTGGGGCCGGAGCGCCACACCGCATCTGAGTCTGGGGGCGTCCCAGAATGCAGAAGCCGAGCTCGATCTCGCGGCCTGCGAGGCAGGGAGTGTGCCCTGGATCCGGCGTCCGCTGGGTGGCGGCACCGTGCTGGTCGATGACCGGCAGTTCAGCTTTTTCGTGATCCTGCCCAGGGCCTATGCGCCAGGGCGCCCGGCGTTGCGCCCGCACGAGATCTTTCCCCTGCTGGCGCCGGCGATGCTGGAAACCTTTCAGGCCTTCGGTCTGGCAGCCGGCACGCAGGGCAACCATGATTTCTGGGTGAATGGGCGCAAGATCGCCGGCACGGGCGCCGGGATGATCGGCGCTTGCCAGGTATTTACCAGCAGTTTCATGCTGGACTTCGATGCTGAACGCTTTACGCAACTGGTGGCCGTACCTTCAGCGGGCTTTCGTCAGTGGCTCCTGGAGGGGCTTTGCGGGACAATGACCTCCTGGCGCCAGGAGGGCGTTGTCCCTGATCCGGCCCCGCTGGCTGCGGCATTTCAGCGGGCCTTGACGCGCACCCAGGGTTGGGGGCTTGAGGCCAGCGAAATCCGGCCCTTGGAACGCGATGCGATTGCCGAGGCGCGCGCCACGCTCGCGGATGATCAGGATGCCGACTGGCAGTCCTCAGTGGGTGGATCGAGGCGGGTGCCCTGGGGCATCAAGCTGAATGCCGGCAGCTTCCTGACTGAGCGACGCTGGGGGTCGGACTGGCTGCGCATCCTGACTCAATTGGGGCGCATCGGGCGGCTGGCGGGTTCGGGCGCGCTGGATCAGGGCGTCATAAGTGAATCGCTCCTTGGTCTGCCGGTAAGTGCCGAGGCCATCATGCCGGTTCTGCGGCGGGGAATGGCCGATGAGCTTGCCCGGCGCTGGACAGAACGCATCCTCGAGACAGCCTTTGTGAGTGACAGGAATCAGGGAAATCAGTAGATGGCGAATCCAGGACCGGGTATACAGCGGCGTTTGCAACGGGCCTTCATCGTGATGTCCTCGGACGCGGATATGCTTGCGGCAATCCAGGCGGCGACGCCAGAGGGCTGGGAGATGAAGGTGGTGACGGATCTCGAGGACATTGGCGAGTGGCAGGAGATCCTGCTGCATCGCTTCATGCTGGTGGATCTGGATGAGGTGGATGCCTTCGATCCGCTGTCACCCATCCGTCAGGTGCGCACGGAATACATGCTGCAGATCCCCATACTTTGTTTTGGGGGGGATGAATATGCGCGGGATCAGGCGAGGCTGGCGCGTGCCGACCGCTTTTTTGGTCGTGAGGAAATCATTGGCCGGTTGCCGGAGTTTTTCGAGCAGTTTGGCTGGGGAGGGTAGGGCGCGATGGTAACCGCGCCCTGAAACCGGTTAGCCGATCCAGGCGTGTTCTTCGACGTCCAGCGGCAGATCGAAATTCTCACTGCGTCCGCCGGCAGTGACGGTGATGGTCGCGACGCGGTGTCCGGGTGTTTTGAAGCTGACTTCACAGCTGGCGGTGCCGGGCAGGCTGACGGTCTGGTTGCATAGCGTCTTGTCCTCGGCCCTGATTTCCATCTGGGCCTGACCGCTGCCTTCCAGCATCACCTGCACCCGGAAGGGTTGGCCGGGCGTACGACGGTAGACCTGCGGGTCGCGGTTGGGGTTGTATTGCAGGTTGTTCAGTTTCACCATCTTGATGAGTTTCTGGCTCATGTGGCCTCCTTTATGAGCAAATAAGAAAATCTTTTTAAACTCGGACCTTTGCTGGATACGTGGGGGCTTATGCTAAACGAAATTGCCCCCGGACGATAGAGCAAAGTCAATAGCCTGGAGCGGCTTTAATGGAAGCAAAAACATCTTTGATGGCACGGCTGGGGACGGTCAATGATAAGCTCCTGAGCCTTGAGCAGCGCATCTCCCGGGGCGAGGAACTGCCGGTTTCCGAGACCATCGACGAGGCCACGGCCCTGGTCGAGGAGATCCTGCGCGCTTTTCTGGATACCGAGGGCAAGGAATACGATCCGGACGACCGCATTCTGGAACTGTGGAAGCGTTTGGTGAAAGGCGAGCCGACCCTCAACACCATCCGCGACAATTGCCGGGAACTGGTTTATTACCGCAACTGCCTCGACATGCAGCGGGAGGACGCCCTGCCGCCTCACCCCGCCAGGATGGCGGTGCGCACGGCCCGACACATTTACCTGTATATGCGCAGCCGCGCCGAGCAGCGCGGCATGTTGCAGGAGGATTGACATGTCAGTGAATCAAGGCGCCAGCCGGGATGCCGTGCGCATGCCGGGTGGCGAGGCACCTTTCTATCAGCCGGTCGGCAATGAAGTGGAGATCTTCGAGACGGCCTATCGCAAGCGCTTGCCGGTCATGCTCAAGGGGCCGACGGGTTGCGGCAAGACCCGCTTCGTGGAGTATATGGCGCATCGCCTGTCCCGCCCACTGGTGACGGTCGCCTGCCATGAGGACCTCACGAGCTCGGATCTGGTGGGCCGCTTCCTGCTGGAAGGGGCCGAAACCGTCTGGCAGGACGGCCCCCTGACCACCGCGGCCAAGGTCGGCGCGTTCTGCTACCTGGATGAAATCGTCGAGGCGCGCACGGACACCACCGTGGTGATCCATCCGCTGACCGACCACCGGCGCCATCTGCCCCTGGAAAAGCGCGGCGAGGAGATCGAGGCCCACAAGGATTTCATGCTGGTGATCTCCTACAATCCCGGTTACCAGACCGTGCTCAAGGATCTCAAGCCTTCCACCAAGCAGCGCTTCGTCGCGCTGACCTTCGACTATCCCCCGGAAGAGAAGGAAATCCCCATCGTGGCGCGCGAGAGCGGGCTGGATCAGGCCTTGGCCGCCAAGCTGGTGGCGGCGGCGCGTAAAGCTCGCAACCTCAAGGATCACGGACTGCAGGAAGTGACCTCGACGCGCGCGCTGGTCTATGCCGGCAGCCTGATTTCCGGCGGCGTCCCGCCCCTGGAGGCCTGCCTGGTCGCGATCGTCAACCCGCAGACCGATGATCCGGAATTGGTCGAGGCCCTGATGGAAATCTTCCGGGCCCATCTTGGCTAGCATGGAGAACCTGGCCTCGCATGGGTGCGCTGCTGCATGAATACTGCCGCTGAAGAAATCCTGGAGCATCTGGCTGCCATCAGCTTCGTGGCGGGCAGGGATGCCCGCGCCGCGCTACCGGCGGTTGAGCCCCTGGGCGATGCGGCGGTCGAACGCTATCTGGATGTCGGGCGTGATCTGTTTTTTTATGATCGCGAGGCGGGCAAGGCCTATTTTCATCAGACCGCGGCGCTGGCGTCCGCCTTTGGCGGCCTGGAACCCTGGGTAACGCAGGCGGATGCCTTCCGGCAGTTTCGGGGTACCTGGAAGGCGCTGGCCGCCTTTCTGGAGCAGGCGCCGAAGCTGCGCGAGCGCTTTGGCGTGGCGGTGGAGACGCACTGGTACGAGACAGGCTTTGCCTATGTGGCGAGCCACGTGGACAGCGGCGCCGCTTTCTTCCGCACGCCTTTTACCGAGATGGCCGGGGAGCAGGGCGATCTGGCGCGTATGGAGACCCTGCTCGCGCCCTCCCGCGAGTTGCTTGGCCTGCGGGTCGGGTTGGCCACCTATCTCAAGGGCGCCCTGCGCATCCGCGAGATGACAGATGATGCGGAGATGCAGCAATGGGCCCGGCGCGGCATGGACATCCTGCAGAGCGGGCGTTTGCGGGGCGAGGCCTATTTTCGTCTCGAAAGCGAGGAAAGCCTGTCCTTTCTGCTGGATGTGCTGCCGGGCTTTCGCACGCGCCCGCAGCAGCGTTTGCTCTCGCTGCTTCTAACGGCATGGTTTGGCTTTGATCTGCCGCTGGAGGATAGCGGCTGGTCGCCTGACAAGGGCCGGGCCTTCATCGAGACCGATGGCCGGCATCTCTTCCTGCCTGCGGTCATGCCGGACCGCGAGGAGGCAATGCTGGGCCTGCTGCACGCGGCGGGACACATTCACGCCGGCTCCTATGACCAGGACGCCATCCAGGCGCTTTTCGCCGAGATGGGCTCGAAGCATCCGCCCCTGGACAAGGACCAGTTGCGCATCACCTGGCGACCGCTTTTCGCCCACTTTGGCCAGGATATGATCCGTTTTCAGCTGATCTTCGATCTCTGTGAGGATCTGCGGGTGGACTGGCGGGTGGCGCGCGAGGCGCCCGGCTATCTCGCTCGAATGCTGAAGGCGGCCCAAGCACGCGGAAATCCCGAAGGCCCTGCCGGCGTGTACTACGCGGCGGCGCTGGAGCAGGTCCGGGGCCTGCTGGGGCAGGCGAGCCTGCCCGAGCGGCTGCAGCCCCTGCTGGAGCCGGCTGCGGGCATCGTCGACAGCTTCCGCATTGCGCTGGCCTGGTATCAGGAGGACACCTTCCCACCCATTACGCTCGATCAGCGGGCAGCGGCCTTTCTGCCTGGGCGCTCGCCCAATGCCGCGCGCCCCGTGTTCCCGACCTTCAAGGGCAAGCCGGCCGGCGATAGCAATGCCGATGAGGGCGGGCTCCTGGGCCAGACGCATCCCGAGGAAGGCAAGCGCGACATGCCGGACAAGGCGGCTGGAGAGGATCCCGACTTTGATGTGCCGCCGGAGGATACCAGTGGGCAGGGGGGCCGGGTCGGGGCCGGCAAACCAATGCCTACCAAGGTGACGGGCAAGGGCCGTGGCTTCAAGAAGACCGAGGGCGGCATTCCCTATCCCGAGTGGGATTACCGCGAAGCGCGGCTGAAACCGGGCTGGGCGCGGGTGCATCTGCGCCAGCTTCAGGAGTCTGATGCCGAGACCGCCGAGCAGCTCATGCTTCAGTATCGTGGGGCGCTGCTGCGCCTCAAGCGCGCCATCCAGGCACAGAAACCCACCCGCCTGGCGCCCCTGCGCCGGCAGATGGAAGGCGAGGAGATCGATATCGAGGCGGCGGTGCAGTTCGTCGCCGAGCGCCACGCCGGCTATTCGCCCAAGGCCAATGTCTATCGCCAGCGTCGGCCCCGGCAGCGCGATACCAGCGTATTGCTGCTGGCGGACATGTCCACCTCCATCATGGCGCAGTTGCCGGATGGCAGCGGGCGCATCGTCGATCGCCTGCGTGCCGCGATGCTGCTGTTTGCCGAGGCGCTCAATGAGGTCGGTGATCCCTATGCGCTGTATGGTTTTGCCAGCAAGTACCGGGACAATGTCTCGGTCTATCCCATCAAGCGCTTTCAGGACCCCTTGAACGCCAAAACGCGGGCCACCATCGGCGGCCTGTCCGGACGGCTGGCCACCCGCATGGGTGCTGCCATCCGTCATGCCACCGGGCTGCTGCAGCAAAGCCCGGCCCAGCGCCGGCTGCTGCTGATCCTGTCCGACGGCCGTCCCTCGGACTATGATGATGGCGGTGATATCCGCTACCTGCACGAGGATACCCGGATGGCGGTCAAGGCCGCCGTGGATGCCGGCGTGCATCCCTTCTGCATCACGCTCGATCCGCAGGGCGGGCAATATCTGCCGGGCATTTTCGGTTCCGGCCATTATCTGGTGCTCGATCACATGGACAGCCTGCCGGCCCGCCTGCCGGAACTCTATCTGAGGCTGCGCCGGGCATGAGCGCCATGCGCGAAAGTGACAGATTCCAGCCCGCCATTGCGCCCAGGCGCGACGCGCTTTTCATCGGTGCGGCCCGTTACCGGCGGCCCACCTACCGCGACAATCACCCGCTGGCCATCCCGCGGGTATCGCTGACGCTCGATCTGATCAATGCCTATGGCGCCATCACATCAGCCGAGTACCTGACCGGGCGGCGGGCCAGCAACAATGAGCTGCACTGGTTTCATACGCCGGATTACATCCAGGCCTTTCAGCGCGCCCAGTTTCGTGGCAAGGTGACCCAGGACGATCGCCAGCGCTTTCAGCTCGGCAACCTGGAAAACCCGTATTTCCCGGACTTCTTCGATACCCCGAATCTTGCCACCGGCTCCAGCATTCAGGGCGCCGAGATGGTGCTGGCGGGGTGTACCGCCTTCAGTCCGGCGGGCGGGATGCACCATGCCGCGGCAGATCAGGCGCGGGGTTTCTGCTATCTGAACGACCCGGTGCTGGCCATCAAGCGCCTGCGCCAGGCGGGTTTGCGGGTGCTGTATCTGGACATCGATGCTCATCATGGCGATGGCGTCGAGGCCGCCTTTGTCGATGACCCGGATACCCTGACCGCGTCCATCCACATGGATACGAGCTATGCCTATCCCTTCCAGGGCGGTGGGGTTGCCGACCAGGCCGGCGGCGCCGTGAACCTGCCGCTGCCCAAGGGCGTGAATGACAGCGAATACCGGCTGGTTTTCGAGACACTCTGGCCGCGTATGCTGGCGGGTTTTCGCCCGGAGGTGGTGGTCCTGCAGGCGGGCACGGACATTCTCTCGCCTGACCCCCTGAGCAAGTTTCGCATCTCCAATGGGCTGTTCTGGGAAGTCTGCCGGCGCATCCTGACAGACAGCCCACGCCTGCTGGTGCTCGGTGGCGGCGGCTATCACCCCATAGCACTTGCGCGTTGCTGGACCGGGTTGTGGGCCATCCTGACCGGGCGCGAACTGCCAGAGCGCCTGCCCGAAACAGGCTCAGCGCTACTGACAGCGGTCGAGTGGGACCTCGATGACGAAGACGCCGAGGATACCGAAAGGCTGTATAGTCACTTGAGCGATCTGCCGAATGAGGGGCCGGTCCGGCCGCAGATCACCGAAATTCTGAATACACTCCTGAAATCGCACCGGCTGCTGTCCTGAAGCGTCGGGCATGCCGACATACTGACGAGACGAGACCATGAACCGCAATGCGCCAAACCTTGTTCCCGGATTCGCCACGCCTGAAGCGACCAAGGCCTATGTGGCCCGATTCGAAGGCCGCCTGCCGGCATCCAATTACAGCGATTTCCTCAAGACCCACATCAAGCTCTCCTCCATCGGCGTTGGCACCTTTCCCGGACAGCCGGACGACGCCACCGATGAGAGCTACGCCGAGATCATCAGCCAGGCCCTGCAAAATGGCCTGAACGTGATCGATACCGGGGCGAATTACCGCTATGGCCGCTCGCCGCAGGCAGTGGGCGAGGGCGTGCGCCGCGCCCTTGAAGCCGGGGTGCCGCGTGAGGCCATGTTCCTGATTTCCAAGGGCGGTTTTCTGAGCTTCCCGAATGGCCGCCCGGACGACATGGCGACCTTTTTCCGCAAGGAGATCATGGCCAAGGGGCTCGGTTCACCAGAGGATCTGGCGCAGGGCATTCATCTCCTGAGCCCTGGCTATATTCTCTGGCAACTGGAGCAGAGCCGCCAGGCCATGGGCGTCGAGACCCTGGACGCCTTTCTGGTGGACCAGCCGGAGGTGCATATCCCGGAGATCGGCAAGCAGGCCATGCATGGCAAGCTGCTCAAGGTCTTTGAGGTATTGGAGATGGCGGTGGCGGCGGGCAAGCTGCGCAGTTATGGCATCTCCACCTTCAACGCCTGTCGGGTGGAGACGGACAATCTGCTGTTCCAGTCGATCACCAGTCTGCTGGGCCTGGCGGAGAAGGCTGCCGGCGGGGAGGGTAAGCGGCATCATCTGAAAATCGTGCAGATGCCATTCAACGTACTGATGACCGAAGGCTTCACCCGCTTCAGCCAGGCCACGGGACAGGGCAACATCGCCTCGACCATACAGGCGGCCTTCCAGTTGAAAGTCTATCTGATGGCCAGCCACAGCATGGGCAAGGGCATTCTCGCCACGGAGGCCCCGGTCGTGTTTCAGGAGGTCATGCCTGATCTTACCAACCCGGCTCAGCAGGCGCTGCAGTTCAACCGCTCCACGCCGGGCCTTGGCACATCCCTGGTGGGCATGAGTAATCCGGCGCATTTGCAGGACGCGCTGTCGGTCGCCCGGCGCGAGCCGCTGGAGAAGGAGCAGTATCTGAAAATGTATCAGCGGGCGGAAGAATAGCCGGAGGAATCTCCGGCGCTACTTGTCCTTGGCAGGTTTCCGCGACTTGGCAAGCTCTGCCAGCAGGCGTTCCTGCTCGGCGAAAGATGGGGCCCGCTTGCCGGCCCCGTAACCTTTCTCGTTTCCCGGGGATTGGCTCCTGGGCGCAGGATGGCCAGCCCGCTCCTGCTCCTTGGCTTTGACATAACCCTGGAGCTCGCTGTCATAATCGCTGTAGCGTCCCTTGAAGTCGGCGGGCGGGGGCGGTGCCTCCTTGCTGAGCCAGAGTGATTTGCGCAATTCCTTGTTCAGCCGGGACACGCGGTCGGGGATGTGCAGTAGATCATAAATGGCCGCAGCGGCGATCAGGCCCAGGAGTACGCCGCCAACCAGGGTCAGACCTGCCCAGAGCAGGCCGATGGCGGCCAGGGTGACCAAAGGATAGAGCCAGAACCAGGGTTGCTTGAGATAAATTCGATGAGCTCCCAGGGGAAAGAGCAGCCAGCTGGCATAAGCCGTGGGCAGCTTCTTTTGCGAGCGGAGCAGGCGCAGTTGCAGGGACTGTAGCCCGCCTCCTTCCAGGTCCATTTTCTTCCAGGCCTCGCTCATTTTCCCTTTCCTCTGTTGATTGGTGCATAAAACCGATTGATAATAGCGGGTTCATGGGCTATCAAGAATCTCGAGCCTGACCTATGCGCATATTCCGAAGAGAACCACGATGGCTGATAGAAGACTACAGGTTTTTCACACGGTGGCTCGCCTGCTGAGCTTTACCAAGGCAGCCGAGATTTTGCACATGACGCAGCCAGCGGTCACTTTTCAGATCAAGCAACTGGAGGAACAGTTTAACACACGTCTGTTTGATCGTACCCACAACCGGATCAGCCTGACCGAGGCGGGAAACATCGTCTATGAGTACGCCGACCGCATTCTGAACCTTTACAGCGAGATGCAGAACCGCATCGGCGAGATGACCGGCGACGTGCGGGGCACCCTGCTGCTCGGGGCCAGCACGACCATTGCCGAGTACATGCTGCCGCGGGTACTGGGTGACTTCAAGGAACGCTATCCCGAGGTACAGGTGCGCATGCACGTGGCCAATACCGATCGCATCGTGAGCATGGTGGAAGACAACACCATTGATCTGGGCGTGGTGGAGGCGGCCATCAGCAACAAGAGTCTCGCGGTACGCAAGTGCTGCATGGATCAGATGGTGGCCATCTTCCCACCCAGTCATCCCCTGGCGCAGCGAAGCAGTGTGTCCGCCACGGATCTTTTGCAGTATGCTTTCGTCTCGCGCGAGGAGGGGTCCGGTACGCGCGAGGTCACCAACGAGTATCTGGTGATCGCCGGCCTGGATCCCAATGACCTCAACCTGACCATGGAACTGGGCAGCCCGGAATCGGTGAAGGGCGCGGTGGAAGGCGGGCTCGGCATCTCGGTGGTATCTGAAGCGACCGTGCGCAAGGAGATCGCGCTCGGCAGTCTGGTGGCCCTGCCCCTGAACCCCCCGCTTGCCCGTCCCTTCCTGTTCGTGTATCAAAAGCAGAAATTCCGCAGCCATGTCATGGACGAGTTCCTCGAATTTGCCAAGGGCCGCTGCGGAGACGATCTTCTGACGGCCTGATCCAGGGCCACAAAACAGACGGAGTGGCATGTGAAGCGATTTGCCGTGGTACAGCAGAGCTATTCCGAATTCCTGAGTCTCATTGAAACACAGCTCGAAAAGCGGGACATCGGATTCATCTACTTTCGGCCCTTCCTCGGTAGCGAGGTGCCGGGCAGCGCCCTGCAGTTCGATGCGCTGTTCCTGCTGGGCGGGCCCATGTCGCCGCTGGAAACCGAGGAGTATCCCTGGCTCGAAAACGTCATGCATCTGATACAGGCCTTCCGTCAGGCGAAGCGGCCGGTGGTCGGCATGGGGCTTGGGGGCATGGAACTGGTGGCAAGCTTCGGTGCGGAGATCCTGCCCGAGCCACGCATCAATGCCTACTGGACCATGGCGCACAAGACGGCGGCGGGCGAGGGCGATCCGCTGGCCGAGGCCGTCGATGGCCAGCCGGTACTGGTCTGGGCGCCGGGAGCGGCCGTTCTCCCCGAAGGCATGCAGCCGATCCTGGTGGATGATGCTGGCCGCTGGATTGCCGTGCGACCGGATGAAAACTCGATTGCCATGCTGTTTCGCCCGGAGATGAAGCCCGGCCTGATCGAGGACATTCTCATGGAAGAGGGGCGCGAGGTGCCCGAGGATGTCGGCGAGATCCTGTCGCGCATGCGCGAGCTGTGGCCGCAGATGCAGCAGCAGACCGACCGGGTGGTGGTTGCCCTGGTGACCAGCCTGAAGCTGATGCAGGAGCGCCACAAGCCACCGGTATTCAGTCTCAAGGTGGAAAAATGACCGACGTGGAAAAAAGACTGTTGCTGCTGCTCGGTGAGTTGCGGGAGCCTGAGCAGCAGAACCTGCTGGCCTTTGCCGAGTTTCTGGCGAGCCGCTCCCTGGGTCAGGTGCCGACCAGCGATGCCCTGATCCCCATGCTGGCCCAGGCCGTGGCCAAAAAGCCGGAGCAGCCGGAACCGCCACAACAACAGCCCCGGCCCGAACAGGAAAGCGTGGTGGCCGCCATCAAGCGTCTGCGCCTGACCTATCCGATGCTGGACCGGCGCCTGCTGCTCAATGACACCTCCAATGCCATGGCCAAGCACGCCATCAGCGGCGTGTCAGCCGAGATCGTCATCGACGAGCTCGAAGAGGTCTTCGAGCAGCACTACCAGCGCTACTGCGAACGGATTCACAAGGCATCCGAGGCGTAATCGGCCAGTCGTGAGCGCTCGCCACGGCGCAGCGTGATATGTCCGCTGTGGGCCCAGTCCTTGAAGCGGTCCACCACATAGGTCAGGCCCGAGGTGGTTTCCGTCAGATAGGGCGTGTCGATCTGGGCGATGTTGCCCAGACAGACGATCTTGGTCTGCGGGCCGGCGCGGGTCACCAGGGTCTTCATCTGCTTGGGCGTGAGGTTCTGCGCCTCGTCGATGATGACGAACTTGTTGAGGAAGGTGCGCCCGCGCATGAAGCTCATGGATTTGACGCGGATGCGCTTGCTGAGCAAATCCTGGGTGGCCTGCCGGCCCCAGGTGCCGCCATCGCCGCCGTTCTGCCCGAGAATTTCCAGGTTGTCTTCCAGCGCCCCCATCCAGGGCATCATCTTTTCCTCTTCAGTGCCCGGTAGATAGCCGATGTCCTCGCCGACCGGCACCGTGGCGCGGGTGATGATGATCTCGTTGTAGTGCTTTTCGTCGAGGATCTGGTGCAGGGCGGCGGCCAGGGTGATCAGGGTCTTGCCGGTACCGGCCTGCCCCAGGATGGTGATGAAGTCGATATCGGGGTCCATGAGCAGGTTCAGGGCGAAGTTCTGCTCGCGGTTGCGGGCGCGAATGCCCCAGACGCTGCTGCGCCCCTGCTGATAATCCTGGGCCCGCTCGATGATGGCGTAATCGGGACCGACCTCGCGGACGACGGCATTGAAGTCACTGTCATCCTCGGTAAACAGGAACTGATTGGGGTGCCACTGCCGCACCAGGGGGCCGGTGATGCGGTAGAAGCTGCGCCCTTCCTCCTTCCAGGCCGCGAGTTCCTTGGCGTGGGTCTCCCAAAAATCTCCTGGTAGCGGGAAAAGCCCGGTATATAGGAGGTCGGCATCCTCCAGGGCCTGATCCGTGGTGTAGTCCTCGACCCGCAGGCCGAGCGTACGGCCCTTGATGCGCAGGTTGATATCCTTGCTGACCAGGATGATTTCGCGGTCCGGATAATGCTCCCGCAGGTCCAGGGTGACGGCGAGGATCTGGTTGTCCCCCTTGCCGGCCATGTTGCCAGGCAGGATGTGCTGGTGGATTTCCGTCTGGAAAAACAGCCTGCCCTGGGCGTGGGGCAGGGGCAGGCCGCCATTGAGATCGGCCCCGCTGCTGAGCAGTTCATCCAGATGCCGGCTGACCTGGCGTACGTTGCGCGCGGTTTCCGAAACACCCCGTTTATGATTGTCCAGTTCTTCCAGCACCACCATCGGCAGCAGGACATCGTGTTCCTGAAAGCGGAACAGGGCGCTGGGGTCGTGCATCAGCACATTGGTGTCCAGCACATACAGCTTGTTTTTCTGGAATGGCGCGTCTTCTGGCATAGTGGCTGGCCTGTCTGGGTTCAGGGAAGTTTGCGGATGATGTCGAGCATGCGTTCGGCGTGGCCTTCCACCTTGACCTTGCGTTCGATATGCACGATCCGGCTATCGCGATCGATGACGAAGGTGCTGCGTTCGATGCCCATCACCATCTTTCCGTACATGTTCTTTTCCTTGAGGACATCGAACTTGCGGACGGCTTCCTCCTCGGTGTCGGACAGGAGCGGGAAGGAAAAGCCATATTTTTCGGCAAACTTGCAGTGGGAATCCAGGGGGTCCCGCGATATGCCCAGGACCTCGGCGTCGGCAGCCTGAAACTCGGGATAAAGCCGGGTGAAGTCCTGGCCCTCGGTGGTGCAGCCGGGGGTGTCATCCTTGGGATAGAAATACAGGACGACCTTGCGGCCCTTGAGATCCCGCAGGCTGATATTCTGGCCGGTGTGGGTGGGCAGGGTCACATCAGGTACCAGGTCGCCAGTGCGTAAGGTGCTCTCGCTCATGTGTTCGCTCATGCTGCCTCCAGGTTGGTCTCATATTTGAACTTAGCCAGCCATGGCGTGCATTGCAAGTCCCGGATGGGCATTTGGCCGGTGCTTTGCAAATCCTGAAAATGGCAAGTACCATTGCCGATTATTTCTGAATTGCTGGAGAAGTGTATGTTCCACGGCAGTATGGTTGCCCTGGTCACCCCGATGAACACGGATGGGAGCGTCGATGAGGTGCGGCTCCGGGAGCTGGTCGAATGGCACCTGGCCGAGGGAACGCACGCGATCGTGGCGGTGGGCACCACGGGCGAATCAGCCACCCTGGACGAGCAGGAGCATATCGACGTCATCCGCATCGTGGTCGAGCAGGTGCGCGACCGGGTTCCCGTCATCGCCGGCACTGGCGCCAATGCCACCAGCGAGGCCATCGCCCTGACCCAGGCCGCGGCCGACGTGGGCGCCGATGCCGCACTGCTGGTCACGCCGTACTACAACAAGCCCACCCAGGAGGGTCTGTTCCAGCACTACAGCGCGTTGGCCCAGGCATCCCCCCTGCCGCAGATCCTCTACAATGTGCCTGGGCGCACCGGGTGTGACCTGTTGCCGGCCACCATCGCCAGGCTTTCCAGGTATCCCAACATCGTGGGTATCAAGGACGCGACCGGCAGCGTGGCGCGTGGCGAGGAGATCCTGGCCACCTGTGGTCCGGGGCTGGACCTCTATGGCGGGGATGATGCCACCGCGATGGCCCTGATGCTGCTCGGCGCCAAAGGCGTCATTTCGGTCACCGCCAACGTCGCGCCGCGCCTGATGGCGCAGATGTGCCAGGCCGCCCTGGACGGGGATCTCCAGACTGCGCGGGATATCAACAATAAATTGTTGCTCCTCCATCAGGATCTCTTCGTGGAGTCCAACCCGATTCCGGTCAAGTGGGCGCTGGCGAAAATGGGCCGCATCGGTCCCAGCCTGCGCTTGCCGCTCACGCCCCTGGATGATTCCTTCGAACCGCGTCTGCAGGATGCCCTGCGTCACGCGGACTGCATTTGATTTTCTTAGCCGGAGTTTCCTCCTGATGTCACTGCCACGCTGGATCATGTTGACCGCCACAGGTATTGCCCTGGCGGGTTGCCAGTACCTGCCCTTTACCGGAGAAAAGACCGGGCCCGAGTACAAGGATGCCAAGGTGCTCGCGCCGCTGGACCTGCCACCCGATCTGGTGAGTGAGGCGAGCCAGCCGGGCCTGACCCTGCCGTCTCCGGCACCCGCTGCCGAGGTGTCGGCCAGTCGCTCTGTCGCACCAGCAGCCGTCACGGGTGGTCAGATGCCGGTACCAGCGGCCCAGGCCACGACACCGGTTCCGGCCGCGCCCGTTGCCGAGCTTCAGACCCAGGGCGAGGAGGCGGTCCTGCGCCTTGACATGAGCCCTGAGCAGGTCTGGCCGGTGGTGAGCAGAACCCTGCAGCAGGAAGGCTACAAGGTGGCCCGCCAGGACAACGCAAGCGGGCAGTTGCAGACGGACTGGAAGTCAGAGCGTCGGGGACTGAGTGGTCTGCTTGGCTCGGCAGTGGCGGCCAATGCCCGCTCGCGTTATACGATCACGCTGAAACCGGGCGAAAACGGCGTGCTGCTCAGTGCCAGTCAGGAAGTGCAGGAGAACGACTCGGGCGAGATAGGTGATGTCTGGACGGCTACGACGCCTGATGACAAGGCGGGCCTTGCCCTGCTGAAGGCGGTCCAGAAAAACCTGCAGCAACCGACAATGACACAGGCTGCCGGTCAGCCCTCCGTTGAACGCCTGACCGATGCCAGAGGGCCCTATTTGATATTGTCGCTGCCGCCAGCGCAGGCGCAACAGCGCGTGAGCGGCGTGCTCAAGGACATGGGTTACGAGCTGCGTGCTGGTGACACTGCCGGGATCTTCCTGCTCTCGCGCACGGACGCGGCGGCGCAGGAGGGCTTTTTCCAGAGCATCTTCACCCAGTTCAGGGACGGCATCCTCGGCGCCTTCAAGAATGAGGAGCCGAACGGCGACACGCATCTGCAGCTGCGCCTGTCTCCTGACGCAAAATCTCCGGGCACTGTGCTGGAAATCCTGCCGGAGGATGGCGCCGCCAAGGAAGACAAGGCGGTCCGGACGCTCGTGGATCGGCTTGCCGAACGCCTGCGTGCGGCCTCCTGAATGTTTTAGCCCTGCTCCTCGAGCGGCGCTGTTCCCGGGGTGCATGCCGGGAGCGAATTGTTTGATTCCTTAGGAAGAAGATCATGATTGAACGTTACACCCGCCCGGAGATGGGCGCCCTCTGGACCCAGGATGCCAAGTATCAGACCTGGCTCGATGTCGAGCTGGCCGCCTGCCGGGCCCTGGCCGCCCAGGGCCGGATTCCCGCCGAGAATCTCCAGGAAATCGAGGCGAGGGCGCAGTTCGACAGCGCCCGGATCGAGGAGATCGAGCGCGAGGTCAAGCACGACGTCATCGCCTTCCTGACCTCGGTAGCGGAATTCGTCGGCCCGTCCAGCCGCTACATCCATCAGGGCCTGACCAGTTCCGATGTGGTGGACACCGGCTTCGCGGTACAGCTCAAGCAGGCCGGTGAGATGCTCCTGCAGGGCATGGACCGGCTGCTGCTGGCCCTGAAGAAGCGCGCCTTCGAGCACAAGGACACGGTCATGATGGGGCGCTCGCACGGCATCCATGCCGAGCCCGTCACTTTTGGGCTGAAGATTGCGGTCTGGTATGCCGAGATGCAGCGCAACCGCCAGCGCCTGGTGGAGGCCGTCGAGGCCGTATCAGTGGGCATGCTGTCCGGCGCAGTGGGTACCTTCGCCAACATCGACCCCGCCATCGAGGAAGCGGTCTGCCGGGAACTGGGCCTCAGCCCCGAACCGGCCAGCACCCAGGTCATTTCACGCGACCGTCATGCCCAGTTTTTCAATACCCTGGCGGTGATCGCGGGATCCATCGAAAAGATTGCGGTCGAGATCCGCCATCTGCAGCGCACCGAGGTGCTGGAGGCCGAAGAGCCCTTCACCAAGGGCCAGAAGGGTTCCTCGGCCATGCCGCACAAGCGCAATCCCATTCTCTCCGAGAATCTCACGGGTTTAGCGCGGCTGGTGCGCGGCTATGCCGGCATGAGTCTCGAAAATATCGCGCTCTGGCATGAGCGGGATATTTCGCATAGCTCGGTGGAGCGGGTGATCGGTCCGGATGCGACCATTACGCTCGACTTCATGCTGCATCGCGTCAGCGGCCTGATGGAGAATCTCGTGGTCTATCCCGAGAACATGCTCAGGAACCTCAATCAGATGCACGGCCTGATCTTCTCCCAGCGCGTGCTGCTGGCCCTGACCGAGAAGGGCGCGCTGCGCGAGGACGCCTATCGCTGGGTGCAACGCAATGCCATGCGCGTCTGGGAGGGTGGCGAGGACTTCAGGGCCCTGCTCGCGGCCGATCCCGAGGTCAGCGCCAAGCTGAGTGCGGCCGAGCTGGATGATCTGTTCAGCCTCGATTACCACACTAAAAACATCGACCGCATTTTCAGCCGGGTGTTTGCCGGGGAGGCCTGAGATGGAAAAGCGCGACAGGCTCTATGAGGGCAAGGCCAAGGTGGTGTACACCACCGATGACCCGCAACGCATGGTGCTGCATTTCAAGGACGATACCTCGGCCTTCGATGGCGAGAAGATCGAGCAGCTCGCCCAGAAGGGTGTGGTGAACAACCGGTTCAATGCCTTCATCATGGGCAAGCTCGCCGAGGCCGGCATCCCCAATCATTTCGAGAAGCTGCTCTCGGACCGGGAAAGCCTGGTCAAGCGCCTGGAGATGATCCCGGTCGAGTGCGTGATCCGCAATCGTAGCGCCGGTTCTCTTTCGCGGCGCCTGGGCGTGCCGGAAGGGCTGGTGCTCAGCCCGCCGGTCTTCGAGTTCTTCCTGAAGAACGATGCCCTGCACGACCCGATGATCAACATTTCGCACATCAAGGCCTTCGGCTGGGCCATGGAAGACGAGGTCGCGCGCATGGCCGAGCTCACCTTCCAGGCCAACGACGTGTTGCAGGCACTGTTTGCGGATGCTGGCCTGATCCTGGTGGACTTCAAGCTCGAATTCGGGCGCTTCGATGGCGAGATCCTGCTGGGTGATGAGTTCAGCCCTGATGGCTGCCGGCTCTGGGACGCCGATACCCAGGAAAAGATGGACAAGGACCGCTTCCGCCGCGGGCTAGGCGGTGTCGTCGAGGCTTACGAGGAAGTGGCGCGGCGTCTCGGCGTGCCGCTCTGATCCCCGAGGGCGGGCAGTGTTCGCAGAAGATCTGACCCGCCCCGTTTTTCCAATCCCTTCCGTTTTGAATATTCCCTTCCAGTAAAGCAATCAAAGTCCAGGCTTGGAAATCCAGATGATCTGTCATTTCAGACGAAAGGGGCAGGTCTGCCGGATTCAGGCAACTCCTGTGCGGCTTGTGTGTACTAAACACTTGTATCACTGACCATAGGAGAGTCTCATGAGAGCACTGCGCTGGCATGGTAAGGAAGACATCCGCTGCGACAATCACGTCCCTGACCCGACCATCGAGGACCCGCGCGACGCCATCGTCAAGGTCAGCTCCTGCGCCATCTGCGGCTCCGACCTGCATCTTTATGATGGTTTCATGCCGGGCATGAAGCATGGTGACATCGTCGGCCACGAATTCATGGGCGAGGTGGTGGAGCTAGGCAAGGATAACAAGAAGCTCAAGGTCGGCGACCGCGTGGTCGTGCCGTTCACCATATTCTGCGGCGAATGCGATCAGTGCCGGCGCGGCAATTTCTCGGTCTGCGAGCGCAGCAACCGCAACAAGGATCTCGCCGACAAGATGTTTGGTCACACCACGGCCGGGCTGTACGGTTACACGCATCTGACCGGTGGCTATCCCGGCGGGCAGGCCGAATATGTGCGGGTGCCCTATGCCGACATCGATTCGGTACGCATCCCGGACGGGTTGACGGATGAGCAGGTGCTCTTTCTCGGCGACATCCTGCCTACCGGCTGGCAGGCGGCGGCCCAGTGCGAGATCGAACCGACCGATACCGTGGCCATCTGGGGGGCGGGGCCAGTCGGGCAGTTTGCCATTCGCAGTGCGGTGCTGATGGGCGCGAAACAAGTGGTGTGCATCGACAATGTGCCCGAGCGCCTGTCCATGGCCCGTGCCGGTGGGGCGATCACCATCAATTTCGATGAGGAAAGCGTGGTCGAACGCCTCAACGAACTGACCCATGGCAAGGGGCCTGACAAGTGCATCGATGCAGTCGGCATGGAATCCCATGCCACGCGCTCGATCGATGCCCTGTATGACCGCGCCAAGCAGGCGGTGATGCTGGAGACGGACCGTCCGCACGTGTTGCGCGAGATGATGTATGTCTGCCGCCCGGCCGGGGTGCTGTCGATTCCGGGAGTCTATGGCGGACTGATCGACAAGATTCCCTTTGGTGCGGCAATGAACAAGGGGCTGACCTTCCGCATGGGTCAGACCCACGTCAATCGCTGGACCGATGATCTGTTGCGGCGGATTCAGGAAGGCCAGATCGACCCCAGTTTCGTCATTACTCATACTGTCGGGCTGGAGCAGGGGCCCGAGATGTACAAGACCTTCCGCGATAAGGAGGACGGCTGCGTGAAAGTCGTTCTAAAGCCTTGAGGAGAATCGGCATGCATATTCCTGGACGGAGCATCCTGCGGCAGAAACCGGGTACGCTGGCAAAAGGGCTGGCTTGGTTCAGTATCGGTCTGGGCGTGGCGGAGCTGCTGATGCCGCGCAGGTTTTCGCGGGTGCTGGGCATGCCGGGGCAGAAGAATCTGATCCGTGCCTATGGCCTGCGCGAGCTCGTCACCGGCATTGGCATCCTGAGCACCCGGAATCCCAGGCCCTGGATGCTGGGACGCATCAAAGGTGATGCGGTCGATCTCGCCACGCTGGGCTGGAGTGCGAAGCATGGCTCTGCGCCGGTCAAGGCGGCTCTGGCAGCCGGCCTTGTAGCAGGCGTGACGGCATTGGACCTGCGTTCGGCCAGCGGGCTCAAGCGCGAGGAGCGGGCCAGACGGGCGCCGGATTACAGCGATCGCAGCGGATTTCCGAAACCACCCGCGCAGATGCGCGGTCTGGCCCGGGACGCGGCGCATTTGCGCTAGGCCCCCCGCCTGGCCAGCCAGATGTTGTGTCGCGCGCCCTTGCGGCCGCGATGCGCGCGCACCTGTTGTTCCTCCACCGCGAAGCCCTGCTGGCGCAGCCGCTCGGTAAACACCGGTTTCGGCCCGGCCGACCACACCGCCAGAATACCTTCGGGACGCAGGGCCCTGAAACATGCGCTCAGGCCCGCATTGCTGTAAAGCCAGTTGTTTTCCTCGCGGGTCAGGCCCTCGGGGCCGTTGTCGACATCGAGCAGGATGGCATCGAAGGCATTTGCTTCGCGCTGGATGATTCCTGCGACATCTTCCTCGCGCACCGTCACCCGCGGGTCCTGCAGGGGGTGGCCGGCGTGTATCCCGAGCGGGCCGCGATTCCACTCGACCACGGCGGGAATCAGTTCGGCCACGATCACTTCGGCATCGGAAGCCAAGCCCTTCAAGGCCGCCGCGAGGGTGAAGCCCATGCCCAGCCCACCGATCAGGAGGCGGGGGGCCGGTCGGCCGGCAAGCCGGACGCAGGCCAGTTCGCCCAATGCATCTTCCGAGCCGTGAAGCCGGCTGTTCATCAGGTCGCCACTGACCCCAAGGATTCGGATGGCGTGCTCGGCGTCCCGCTGATAGAGGCGCAATTCTCCCGTGCTGCCGGGGATTCCGGCGGCGCCCAGCAATATCCAGGGCTTCATCTATCTGCATCCTCGGCGTAGGCCCTGCGGCGCATGGCTTCCTCGCGAGCGTCATCGATCACCTTCAGGACGCCACCCACATTGACCGCCTTCTCGTCGCGCGCAAACTGGCCGGTCAGCACGGATTCCGGCGTCAGCTCACCCTTTTCATAGAGGCTCCAGATCTCGCTGGCATACTGGGTATCCAGAAGCTCGGGGGCAAAGCGGCCGAAATAGGCGGCCATGTTGTTGACGTCGCGCTCGAACAGGGCGAAGGCGCTGTTGCTGTCGGCGGCATGGATGGCCTGGGGCAGGTCGATGATGACCGGACCCTCGCCACCTACCAGCACATTGAACTCGGAAAGATCGCCGTGAATCAGACCCGCACAGAGCATGCGGGCAACCTGGGCGATCAGGAACTGGTGATATTCGCGTGCCACATCCGCTGATAATTCCAGATCGTTCAAGCGGGGCGCCGCGTTGCCCTCGGCATCCACCACCAGTTCCATCAGCAGCACACCATCGACAAAGTGATAGGGCTTTGGAACCCGGACACCTGCGGCCGCGAGCAGGAACAGGGCCTCGACCTCGGCGTTCTGCCAGGCGGATTCCTGCTCGGCACGCCCATATCGGCTGCCCTTTTCCATGGCGCGCGCCTTGCGGCTGTTGCGCACCTTGCGCCCTTCGGTGTATTGCGCCCGGTTACGAAAGCCGCGTTCGTTGACGGTCTTGTAGGCCTTGGCGCAGCATACCTCGTTGCCACGCCGAACCACATAGACGGCGGCTTCCTTGCCACTCATCAGCGGCCGGATGACTTCATCGACCAGGCCATCCTCGATCAGCGGCTCGATACTCTTGGGGGGCTTCATGCAGTCGTGGGATTCCTTTAATGATACCGGTAATGGTGCCGGCCCACGGTTTAGCGGGCGGAGGTATATTTTACCTGTTCCTGAGGGATGTGTAATGTGCCCATCCGCACTGTCCTGGAAGGGTTTGTCCTGGCTTGAGATGAGCAGCGAATGGCTGAATAGTGGTATGGTCTCACGGCAAGATTCCAGTGTGCAGTTCGGTGGCCCCGTTGAGGATCTGGTCAAGGCGCTGCACCAGCCAGTGATAGCCGATGTGTTCCTGTTCCAGACGCAGTCCTGGGCGAATGCGGTTGTCGCGTAGCTCATCGTAGAGAGATCTTTCTTCGGCATTCAGCCTGTGCAGGTCAGCCGCCAGGGGTTTGTTCTCGTGCCCCCAGAAGCCGGCATGCGCATCCAGGGTTTCCCTGTCCATGAGGAACGAGTTCACTTGCCCGAAATGGCGGCGCAGCTGATCCAGAATGCCAAAGCCGTGGGTGTCGATATCGCCCCAGTAATGGATCGAGCACTTTTGCAGCCAGTGGCTGCGAGCGAGCGCCTCCCAGCCGTACCCGGCGCCGAAAATCACGATGGCGTCATGCACGGGCGGAAATGCCAGGAAATTGATCTCGTTTTCGGTGATGAACACATGCTTCACGCCGAGCTCCAGGCGGCTGAAGCTATCGGCATCCAGGCTCACATCGGGGCAGGACGTGCCGGGCAGCAGCGCTATCGCAGGATCCAGCACGCGAAATCGAATGCGTACCGGCTTATCCAGAAAACCGTAGCGGGCAGAAAACTGGCTGATGCCGGTTTTGCCCTGATCCACAGCCCCGGCGGGCAATGCCAAATCCAGCAGCTCGGCCAGCACGCCGCGGTGGGCTTCGATGAACTTGCTGTGCACCCCCGGCAAGTCCACCTGACGCAGGTAGATGCCCGGGCGGGGATGCTCGCCAAGCCAGCTCAGCACGGCCAGCAATCGCGGCCACTCGGCGGACAGTTCCAGCGCCTGGAGGGGGCGTTTTTCCAGCCAGCGCAACAGAGCGGGATGGGTCTGCCGGGTCGCGGCGACCTGAGCCGAAAAGCGTTCCCATTCCCGGCGTTTGCCCAGCCAGTTCAACGCCGCATCAAGCGTCTCGACCCACACGGAGGCCGGCATTTTCTGTACCCCCTGAACGCGGTGTCGCAGCTCCTGCCATTCCACGCGGACCGCCGCTGTCGCCGACAATTCGGCGGCCCAGAGGCGCACGGCCTCAAATCGATCGGTGATATCCGCTGAGCCCGGCAGCTTGAGCGACAGCCGTAAGGGAAAACGCGCATTGCCCGTCACGGCGTCGCGCAGCAATTCGCCGCGCTCCCATAAGCGCGCCAGTTGCGTCCTCAACTCCCTGGGCCCGGTCCAGGTCACCGGGTCAGCTCCGGTAAGGGCTGCTGTGACATCGAGGCCTTTTGCGTCCGATATTCCTCGATCGAAAGATTGCGTAGTTTGGACGCCCGGCCGCCCTCGTTATGGACGAACCCCACGCTGGAGACGTAAGGCTCGATGATGTGGATCTTCTGCAGCGGCGTGACGATCAGTAGTTGCAGGTTGAGTTGCCGGAACAACTTCAGGCCATATTGAGCAGACTCGTCCGATCCTCGCCCGAACGCTTCGTCGATGACCACGAAGCGGAAAGAACGCGAACGCACCGCCCCCCATTCCAGCCCGAATTGATAGGCCAGGCTGGCGGCCAGAATGGTGTAGGCCAGCTTCTCCTTCTGTCCGCCCGACTTGCCTCCGGAGTCGGAATAATGTTCATGCTCGCTGTTGTCCTCGCGCCAGCGCTCGCTGGCGGCAAACAGGTACCAGTTGCGCACGTCGGTAACCTTGGCGGTCCAGCGGCGATCCTGTTCGGACAAGCCTTCGCGGCCCCGGAAACGGTCGATGATGGACTTGACCTGCAGGAACTTTGCCTCTGAATACTGCGAGTCGTCCGAGCCTGTGACAGCACCTTCGGTGCAGGCGCGCAATTCCTGCTGAAAGTCGCGGATCTCGGCATCGGGGCTGGCCTGCGCCTCCAGCACGATATAGCGCCCGGGGTTGTAGTCGATCTCGCCCAGCGACTTGTTGATATGCGCGATACGGTCCCTGATGGTTTCGCGCTCGCGGGCCAGTTGAGCGTTGAAGTTGGCGATCTCATTGATCGTGTTGACGTTGAGCAGTTCCTTGAATCGCGCAACGAAGCGCGGAAGATCGTCGCGATTCAACTGCGCCAGCAGATTTTCGTATTCAAATGCCGCCTCCAGGCTGGCATCCATTTCGGCCGTCTCGAGCTTGAATGCTTCCTTGAAGGAAACCATGGCCTTGATGATCCTGGCCGCCAAGTCCCGGATCTTCCGGTCCACCGCATCAATCCTGTCCTGTAGCCAGCCACGTACGTCCTGCTCGCGGTTGTCGCAGGATTCCACCGTCAGCACATGCTCGCCCAGCGCTTCGGCCCGCATGGATTCGAGCCTTGTCGCCAAGGCATGGTCGACGACGGCAGCTTGAAGCAGCGTCCCGGTTTGCCGCCGGAGGTCTTGCGCGTCCGAGCGCCGCTGTTCCAGCTTGGCCCGCTTGTCGCGCGCAGCTTGCAGTTCTTCCCCGGTCTTCTTCTGCGCTGCCTGCAAGGTGCGAAGATTGTCGTTCAACTGCTTGAGCACATCCGAGGCTGATTCCAGCCGGCTGCGCTCATCTGCCAGCTGGGCGATCTCGGTGGCGACGCTGGCCCAGTCCAGCTCATTGAATGCCGTGAACTCTTCCAGCCGGGTCAGCGCATCGAGGCGGCTTGTCAGCCCATCACGCGCTTTCTGGATTCCACCGATCCGGCTGCCAATGTCGCCAAGCCTTGTTTCCAGTTGGCGGCGCTTGTGTTCCAGTGCCGCGATCTTGGCATGGTTGCTCCAGCCCAGCACATAGCGGCTGCGGTCATCGATGCGGTGGCGGTCGTCCTTTTCATGGCGGCCGCTCGGGTCCTTGATCTGTCCCGCACGGGTGATGGCGCGCGTCTCGCGGCGGAACTGTTCCTGCGTGGCGCAGCAGGCCACGTCAAACCGGTGGGTAAGTTCGCGTTCCAGCCAGTCGTAATGCGCGGAGTCGGGCTTGATGGCCAGCTTGCGCACCAGGGAGTCACGATGCAGATCGGGCAGCTCCGCCGCCTTGCGCGGCCGCACATGAAAGTACACCAGGCGGCCGCGCAGATGGGCGCCGTCCACCCATTCAGCCACCGCCTTGTAATGCGCATCGGGAACCAGCAGCGCCAGGCCAAAGCCGCGCAGCAGGCGCTCGGCAGCGCCTTCCCATTCGCGCTCGCTATCACGCACCTGGATCAACTCGCCAGCGAAAGGCATGTCATCCACGTTCAGGCCCAAGGCCGCGCACATCGCCGTGCGCATCTGGATCTGCTGGTCATCGATGTTACTGCGCCGCTGCTTGAGGCTTTCGATTTCGCTGCACAGTTGCTCGTGCTCCTGTCTACCCTGGCGCAAGCTCACGCCTTGTTCAGTGAGGGCGTTCTGCAGATCGGCATCGCGGTTGCGTGCCTCCTCTCGCCAGTCTTGAAATTTGCCGCGCTGTGCGGCGAAGGTGGAGGCATCGGTTGCCAGGGGCTCACCCAGCACGCTGGCCAGCTCCCCGTAGCGAGCAGCCTTGACTTGGCGAGCATCGCGCAACTGTTCCTTCTTGCGAATCTCGACAGCAAGGCGTTCCAGCCGGTCGCCGCCATTGTCCTTGATGGCCTGCTTCAAGTCATCGACTTGCTGGCCTTGCGCCTCATGTGCGGCATCGAGTTTTTGTGCCTGGGCATCCGCGCGACGCCATTCCTCGTCCAGCGAGTCCAGCCGCCTGTCGAGCAACTCCAGTTTCAGGCCCGCGAAGTGCGGCCGCAGGGCCTCCCGGCATCTGCGCAAGCTCTCGACCTCGGTCACCAGTTCGCTGTGTTTGCCACAATCGGCCATCAAGGGGGTGAGCATTTCAAGCTGCCGCTGGGTTTTCAGCACTGCCTGGTGGGCGCGGTTGAGATCGTCGAAGTGGCCGATCAGGGCTTGCAGGCGTGGGCCGACCTCGAAAGGTTCAAGCATGTGGCTGCGCACGAAGTCAGTCAGGTTGCCAACGGACTTCATCGACACTGTCTGGTGAAACAGTTCCAGGGCCTGATCGTTTTCAATGCCAAAGCGCCGCCGAAACCAGGCCGCATACGGCGGAAAGCTGTCGTGCAGTTCGGCCCCCAGCGCACGCAGCTGCTTGCGCAGGTGGGTAATGTCCGATCCGAAATGGGCAAAGTCGGAGGCAATCGACAGCGCACGCTCCGCCCCCAGAAAGAATCGCGAAGGTTGCCCCTGTGCTTCCTTCATCCAGAACACCTGGGCCAGCGTCACCGTCTGGCCGTAGCCGGCGTTGTGGAACACCCCCAGAATGACGGAGTAGCTGTTCTGGTCGCGCAAGCTCACCGGCCTGGCCGCGCCCGTGACTTCATTGCGCTCGGATTTGTAATGGCCGAGCACGTAGGAGCGCAGTGTTCGCTCCTTGCTGTCTGCGCCTGCGGCCTTGTTGTAGGCGATCCGGTTGGTGGGCACCAGCAGGGTGGTGATGGCATCCACCAGGGTGGATTTGCCCGATCCGATATCGCCCGTGAGCAGGCCATTCCTGCCATCGAGCTGCAGCGTCCAGGTCCGGCGGTCGAAAGTGCCCCAGTTGAATACTTCCAGCCGGCTCAGGCGATAGCCCGACAGCGTGTCATCGGCGCAGAAATCCAGGCCCAGCGGTTGCGGTTCATTCATGAGCGGCTCCTTCCCCGGCAGCGTTCGCGCCCGACAGTTGCGACTGGTAAGCGGCGAGGCGCGCATCGAATTCGGCCAGCCACTGGGCATCCACAAAGGCCTTCAGGATGCGTTGCACTTCATAAGTGGCCGGTCCTGCCGCAGCGCCTGCGGCTGGTTTGAGTTTCTGCAGGAACCCCAGCTCGGCTACCTTGTTGATCGTGGCATCCATCTGGTCGATCAGCTTCGCTTCATTCGGGCCGTCGGGCAGAAACACCCGCATCAGCTCCACAATATCATCGCGGGAGAGCACCAGACGGGTATCGCCGCCGCCTGCATCGAACTCCGCCAGCTTCTTGCGCAGCAAGGCGAGCAGCAAGCTCACGGTGAAGGACAAGGGACGGCGCGCCACCAGGCGCGGCAGCCGCGGTGACGCATCGTCGTCTGCGGGTTCGGGGCGGCTTTTCAGGAAGGCATAGCCTTCCGACTCGTCCAGCACCAGTTCAAGATTCAGCACCGCGACATAATCGCGTACCCGGGCCTGCAGATTCAGCAGCGCCGCCCATCGGCGCTCGTCGCCATCGCGGTACAGCACGCTTTTGAGGAGGCCGATCAACAACACCGACAAATCAGCGGCGGGGGAGACCATTGGCTGCGTCGCCGGTGTTGCGCTTGAAAATTCCTCTTCCATCCCTTGCCTTGTCATCAGATCTTGTTCAGCGCATGAAAATCACGCGCGGCAACCGCGCGCTGCGGGTAAGGGCCTGACCGTCCTCGGCCACCGCCTGCCAGCAGATGGGCTCGGACGTATCTTCATCCACCACGGTACTGAAGGCCTCGCTGCCCAGTTGCAGATAAGCCACCAGCTCGGCCAGACCCTGCAACAGCGGCTGCCGGGCCACCAGTTCGCTCAGGGTGATCTGCGCGCGGTCCTGCAGGGCATGGCGGATGTGGCGGGTGAGCCGCGCCTTGTCCACGACCACCTGATTGAACAGCGCAGAGGGGTCGATGTCTTCATCACCCGGCTGCAAGGCCAGATCGGCAATCACCGGCTTGACGGCCGGGGTGAACAAGGGCCGTTCCATCGCCAGCTCGATGTCCGCGCAGGCCTCGGCCATTTCCATCACGCTGCCAGCAGGCGGCGCGTCGCGCAGGGCCAGCGCCTTGCTCTCTATGCCATGCAGAATGTCCATGATGCGGCGGTTTTCCAGCCAGGCCTGGTCATCCAGAAAACGGCGCAACTGCTGCGACAAGGCAGCGACCGTGCGCTGGGTGTGCTCGCCCGCTTCCATCCAGTCGTAGTGCACGCGGCGCGTGCGGGCGTCCGGATGCAGGCCGGTCACAACAGGCAAGGTCAGCACGCGATCCAGCAGCTCGGTCAGCTCCTCCTGCCGGCGGCTGGACAGCAGAAAATCCCAGAAGGCGCGAAAACTCCTGCCCTGATCGGAATCGGCAATCGCATCACGCTCGCCCATGATGTCTTCCAGCAGGGCTCCCTTGCTGCCCTCCCACAGCGCAATGCGCTCGCGCACGCGCCGGTCCAGTTGGCGGAAGTTGTGCTCCACCTCGCGAAAGTCAGTCAGCAGCTCGCGCGCCCCCTGCATGAACTGCTGGAAGCGTTCCTTCAGGGCCGTGTCGTCCAGCAATGGCACGTCTCCAGACAGCACCTGTGCAATCTCCGCGTCGATGTCATTGCGTTTTTTGTGCAGCTCGGCAAGGCGCTTGGCCGGATCGGCCTCGCTGCCCTCGCTCATCTGCTTGAGCAACTCAAACAGCGTGAGCAGGCGCGATTCGGTACCGATGAACTGCCGCTCGCCGAGTTGCGCCAGCCAGGCAATGGCTTTTTCGGTGGCGGGCGTCAAGTCGAACTGCGCCTCGTCCGTGCCCGGGCGGTAGAACTTGCGCAGCCAGCCCTTGTCTGGCGCGGCCCAGTCGTTCAGGTATTCAATCGCGGGTTTCGGGAATGCGGCTTCGCCCAGGTGCAGGCGCAGGGCGTAGAGCTCATCCTCCAGCGCCTCGGACAGATCCGCTGCCGCCATCACCCGGACATTGGGCGCCACGAACACGCGGTGCAGAAAGCTCGCTACCAGTGGCGCATGGTCCGAACGCAGTAGCCGCCACGCGGGGTGGTGGGTGCGCAGGGTCTCGAGGGCGGCGAAGTCGAGGTTCATGCCAGCAGGGGCTCCCTTGGGGTAGATCGTGCTGAGGCGACGACGGCCCGTTCGAGTTTTCGACCAGTCAATGCGTGTTCAGTGCCTGAGCGGGCCACTGCCGTCGGGTAGCCAGAGATATGCCTTGTCGAGTGTAAAACCCCATGGGCAAGCAGGTCCAGCAGGCCATGCCGGAGGTATGTCGCGTTAGGCCAGCAGCATTGGCAGGCACTTGCGGGGATGGCTTCACACTGGCTGCTGGCGAGCCCCCAGTCATTCATATCCCATCTTGAGTTGCTGGGCCTGCCCGGCCAAAGCGTCGAGACATTTGTGGCGCTCCGCATCGATTCGCTCTTTACGCGTTTACGTCCTGGTAGCGGACGGGCGGTGCGTGCCAATCTTATGGAATGGAATCTCGCCGCGCTCCAGCAGCTGTACCAGCAAGGGACGCGAGACATTGAGCACGTCAGCGGCCTCCTCGGTAGTGAGTTCGGCATGGATCGGGAAGATGCTGACCGCGTTGCCCTCACCAATTTCGGTCAGGACATCCACCAGCAGGCGCAGTGCCGATGCCGGGACGCGGACCGGGTGTGCGGCGCCATCCGGGAAGGTGGCCACCATGCGGCGAATGGCGCCTGTATTCACCGCACTATGTGCGGCGGATAACTTGCACATGCGGCAAATGCAGTCCACAATCTCCGCATGAATAGCGGCGATTACAAATACATCTGGCAGGCCAGGGACTGGCCGAACTGGCGCTTCGACCTGGCGGTGCTGGCTGGGCCCATGGCCGAGGTCAGCCGCGCCCAGGGGCTCTTGATGGGGCGCCTGGCCGACATCGGCATGGCGTTGCGTGCTCAGGCGAGCCTCGCGGCGCTCACTGAGGACGTGGTCAAGACCAGCGAGATCGAGGGTGAACAGCTTAACGTCGAATCGGTGCGTTCGAGCATCGCGCGCCGGTTGGGCGTGGACATCGGCGCCCTGGCGCCGGTGGATCGGCATGTAGAAGGCATGGTTGAAATGGTGCTCGATGCCACCGCCAACTGCCATGCGCCGCTGTCGCGAGAGCGTCTGTTCGGCTGGCACGCCGCGCTGTTTCCTACCGGCTACTCCGGCCTTTCCAGGATCAAGGTCGGCGGCTGGCGCGACGATGCCAGCGGCCCGATGCAGGTGGTGTCCGGCCCCATCGGCCGCCAGAAAGTGCACTTCGAGGCGCCACCCGCTGACTGTCTGGAGACCGAAACCAGCCGCTTTATCGACTGGTTGAATGGCGCATCGAACGAACCGCCGCTCATCAAGGCAGGCCTTGGCCATCTGTGGTTCGTCACCTTGCACCCCTTCGACGACGGCAACGGCCGCATCGCCCGGGCCATCGGCGATCTGCTACTGGCGCGTGCTGACGGCAGCCCGCAACGCTTCTACAGTTTATCGGCGCAGATCCAGCGCGAACGCAAAGCCTACTACGACATCCTGGAGCGGTCGCAGAAGCGGTCGATGGATGTCACCGAGTGGCTCGTCTGGTTCCTCGATACGCTCCACCGCGCAGTCGACCAGGCACAGCACACACTCGACGCCGTGTTGACCAAGGCACGCTTCTGGCAGTGCTGGGCGACCACGCCGTTGAACGAGCGACAGGTGAAACTGCTCAACCGCTTGCTCGACGGCTTCGACGGCAAACTCACCACCAGCAAATGGGCGGCCATCGTCAAATGCTCGCCGGACACGGCGCTGCGTGACATCAATGATCTGCTCGCGCGCGGCGTGCTGCGGAAAGCGGAGGCCGGTGGGCGTAGCACTAGCTATGTATTGGTTGAGCCTGCAACGGGGAGCGCGCATGAATAAAGGCGTCAAGCATGGATGTCGCCCAAGGGGGCTGTGCCGGTCATCTCAACAAAGAGCGTGTTCGAGAATTGAGCCTCGCCGGGGTGGTTCGCTGGCGGGGCGTGCTGCGGGTCAGGCGCCGAGCAGACGGCGAGCTAACACTGATTGCATGTTACGGCGTCCCTCAGCGATCAGATAAATGAGGACTTGACTGCCTGTCACACGGTAAATCACGCGGTACGGCTTGAAGAAGATCTGGCGATACTCTTTGATGCCGAGGCCAACCAGTTCCTTGGGGTAGCTGCCACGCTCAGGGAATTTCGACAAGCCCCCCAGAGCGTCCACCAACTCGTCCAGTACGTGGTTGGCGTTGGCCACACAGTCGAACTCGGAGATGTAGTCGTGGATGGACTCCAAATCCTGCTCGGCGCCTTCAGTGAGCAGAACCTCGAATCTGGTAGGAGCGCCAGCCATCAGTCATCAGATCGTTTGGCGCGAAGGCGGGCAATGACCTCGGCCACGGGCTTTACCTTGCCAGCCGCCACGTCCTGGTTGCCCAGTGCGAGAATTTTCAGCAATGCCAGCGTTTCTTGCGTCTCTTCGAACGAGGCGACGTCCTGCAGGACAGCTTTGGCTTCTCCGTTTTGGGTGATGATCAGGGGCTCGCGCTGTTCAGCAAGATGCGTCAAGACCTCGGCAGCGTTGGCCTTGAGATAGCTGATCGGCTTGACTTGAGATGAGTAGCGCATGGTCGTGCTCCCGATTGAGAAAGACTAAATATAGTCCTCATATGGTCTCATGGCAAGATTCCTGGGCGGTGTAGGGGGTCCCGCTGAGGATCTGTTCAAGGCGATTGGCCGCGTAGCTGGCCAGAATGTCAAAACCATGGGTGTCGATATCGCCCCAGTAATGAATTCCAACCGTAACCGGCGCCAAATATCATAATGGCATTACGCACGGGTGGAAGCGTCAGGAAACTGATCTCGTTTGCACTGAAAAGGGGGACACGAATTCCTCGTATTCCCCTGATTTCATGCGGGCTTTGGGTAACCGTCATCGGGAGAGTAGTTCAACGAAGGCCTGATAGCTGTAGCTCCGGTTCTTTTTCTGCCCGGTCATCTCCGTTACGATGCCCAACGCTTCCAATACCTTGACCGCTGCCGTTGCGGTGGGGAAGCTGGTGTCCAGTTGCTGCCTCACACGCTCAATCGTGAAGCGCGGCATCATTGGCAGCATCTCGAACAGTCGGTAGCTCGCCGGGCCAGCCTTGGCAGATTGCAACAGGCGCCGGCGGTCTGCGGCCACTAGGCTGGCTACCTCGATGATGTTTTTTTCCGCATCGCCAGCGGCAGTGGCGACCCCCTCCAGAAAGAATGTCACCCAAGACTCCCAATCACCCTCCGTACGAATGGCCGACAAGCGACGGTAATACTCAGCCTGATGTTGCTTGAGGTAGCCACTGAGGTACATCAAAGGCTCAGACAGTAGTCCCCAATGCTCGAACAGGGCTGCGATCAGCAGTCGGCCGATGCGTCCATTGCCGTCGAGAAAGGGGGGGATGGTTTCAAACTGGGCGTGGATGAGCGCCACCTTGACCATGGGCGGCAAATCCGTCGCCGTGTCGTGAATGAATCGCTCCATGTCGGCCAGCAGCATGGGAACGTACTCCGGCGGCGGTGGTACGAAAACCGCATTGCCGGGCCGGGTGCCGCCGATCCAGTTTTGCGACCGGCGCAATTCGCCCGGTTGCTTGCCTGCGCCGCGAGCCCCGTCAAGCAGGCGACGGTGTGCCTCGCACAACAGCCGCACACTGATGGGCAGCCCTTCGGGATCGCGCAGTTGCTCCTGAGTCCAGCGAAAGGCACGGAGGTAGTTGGTCACTTCCTCCACGTCGTCGGTATTGCTGACTTTGAATCCTGCCTCTTCGTCGAAGAGATCAGTCAGCGTGGCTTGTGTACCCTCGAGCTGCGACGTGAGCAGGGCTTCCTTGCGGATGGCGCTATATAACAACCAGTCCACCGACGGTACCAAGCCGGACACGCCCGCCAGCCGCGCAAGCGCCAATTCGGCCTGCCGATTGAGGTCAGTGAACACATCGGATGACAGGGCAGGATCAGACGGTGGCAAGGCGTGGGGCATGAAGGCGCGCACCGACTCGCCCAAAGTCGTGGAAATAAAATAGGTCCCGGTGGTGCGAGTCATTGAAAGCTGCCTTTAGCACAGCGCAACCAAACTAAAGCATCCTTTAATTTGAAGAGCAACAATTAACAGCGCCTAACAAAATAGCGATTTCATGGTCATAGCTCGTATCGAGACTGCACCGAGAGGAGCGTGTCATGGCCAAGCCCCTGCTGGATGATGCCCTATGGTCAAAGATCGAGCCCTTGCTGCCGCCCCATCCGCCACGCCTGAAAGGGGGACGGCCCCGGGTGCCGGATCGATCAGCCTTGACCGGCATCCTCTTTGTACTGCGTACCGGCATCCCCTGGGAGTATCTCCCCAAGGAAATGGGCTGTGGCTCGGGCATGACCTGCTGGCGCAGGCTGCGCGACTGGCAGGCGGCCGGAGTCTGGCAACAGTTGCATCAGGTCATGCTGGTCCACTTGCAATCGGATGCTCAAATCGACTGGACACGTGTCTCGGTGGATGGCGCCAGCATCCGCGCCCCCCGGGGGGCGCGGAAACCGGCCCGAATCCAACTGACAGGGGCAAGCTGGGCTGCAAGCACTACCTCGCCGTCGATGCCCGAGGCCTGCCGCTCGCGGTAATACTCTCGGGCGCCAACCGGCACGATTCCAAATGCTTCATCCCGGTACGCGAAGCCATTCCCCCCATCCGCGGCCTGCTGGGTCATCCTCGCCGCCGACCCGAGCAGGTGCATGCCGACAAGGGCTATGATTTCCCCTACCTGCGCCAGTATCTGCAATGTCGAGGGATTCGTCCCCGCATTGCCCGCCGGGGCATCGAATCCCGTGAACGCCTGGGCAGATACCGCTGGGTTGTCGAGCGCACTTTCTCCTGGTTGCACCGCATGCGCCGACTACGTATCCGTTATGAGCGCCGCGCCGACATCCACCAGGCCTTCCTCCAACTCGGCTGTGCCCTCATCGCCTGGCGCCATGTCCAAAGGTTTTGTTAGAGGCTCTAAGTCTGCGCCTATTTGCGAACACGACGTCCCTCGGAGGCATTCATGAAGATCGCTGTTGCCAGCCAGAACCGCAAGCATGTCACCGGGCATACCGGGCGCTGTCGGAAGTTCTGGATCTACGAGATCATCGAAGGCAGGGTCGTCGACAAGACCTTGCTGGAATTGCCTATGGAGCAGTCCTTCCACGCGAGCCCGCCCAACGCGACTCATCCCCTGGATGGGGTGCAGGTGCTGATCAGCGGCGGCATGGGCCAGGGGATGGTGACGCGCCTCGCGAGGAAGGGCATTGCGGGATTGATTACCACGGAACCCGATCCCGACCGGGCCGTGGCGCTGTATCTGGCCGGCGGTTTGCCCCAGGGCGAGCCGGAAGCGGGCGGAGAGCACCGACAGATGCGACGCGAACAACATGTCCGGGGAAAGGAGTAGCCATGACGTCCCTGAGCGAGAAGGGCGGAGGCACATTCAGCGGCATCAAGCTGCTGCTGTGCGAAAACCCGCTGCCCCCCATCGACGAGGCAATCACCGCCGCGCAGACCGAGATCGCGCGTAGCAACTACTACACCGAACCGTATTCCGCTCCGCTGCGCCAGCTCATCAGCCGGCAGATCGGCGCGCCCGAGCACCTCATCCACATCAATGCCGGCTCCGAGCTGATCCTGCGCCAGTTGTTCGACCGCTTCGGCCAGCAGGTCCACCTGCTGACGCCGACCTACGTGCTGTTTCCCGAAATCGCCCGGCGCCATACCGAACAGCGCCTGCTGCCGGAAAGGGATTTTGCGTTCGACCTGGGAGATCTGATCATCCCGGACGGCACCACCCTCGCGGTGATCGTCAATCCCAACAACCCCAACGGCGGCATCTTCGACATGGCACCCCTGCCGGACCTGTTGCGCCGCCATCCGCAGACCCGATTCCTGGTCGACGAGGCCTTCATCGGCCTGGCCGGACAGTCGGTCGCGCACCTGGTACCCGAATTCCCCAACCTGCTGGTGACCCGCACCCTGTCCAAGGCGCACAGCCTGGCGGGTTTTCGTGTTGGCTATGGCATCTTTCCCGAAGCCATTGCCGATGACCTCAACAGCCACAACGATGCATATCCGCTCGCACGCCCCAGCCAGGCGGCGGCCATCGCGACACTGCAGCACGAGGACCAGATTCACGCCCGTGCCGCCCGGCTGCAGGCCTGGACCGAGGCTCTCGCGGCGGAGCTGCGCGCCCTGGGCGTGCGCACCTATCCGACCCATACCTATTTTTTCCTGGCCGATTTCGCCCCGCATGATGCGGCCGAGCTCGCCGAGCGGCTGCGCAGCCGGGATATCCTGATCAAGCCCTTGAACGACCCGGCGCTGGGGCCGGGCTTCATGCGCATCACTACGGCGCTGCCGGAGGACAATCGGCGCTTCGTCGACACGCTGCGGGAGGTGCTCGCCCATGCCTAAGGCCGCACCCTTCGAGGCGCACCATCCCCGCTATGAGGACTGGTTCGGTGAACACGAAGCGGCTTACCTCTCGGAGCTGCTCGCCCTGCGGCCTTTCGTGCCCTGGGAAGGAGATGGCCTGGAGATCGGGGTGGGCAGCGGCCGCTTTGCCGGGCCGCTGGGCGTGGGGGTGGGTGTGGATCCCTCACCCGCGATGCTGGCCTACGCCGCCGCGCGTGGCATCGAGGTGGTGGAGGGTACGGCGGAAAGCCTGCCTTTCGCAGCCGATAGGTTCGACCATGCCCTGGTCGTGACTACCATCTGTTTCGTCGATTCCCCGGAAAGGATGTTCGCCGAGGCGCGCCGGGTGCTCAAGCCGGGCGGGCGCCTCACGATCGGCTTCATCGACCGCGACAGCGCCCTGGGGCAGGATTATCTGGCGCATCAGGCCGAGAACGTGTTCTATAGCGAGGCGACGTTTTATTCCGCAACCGAAGTGGAGCGGCTGCTCTTGGACGCGGGATTTTCGATCGCTGCCTGGGGGCAGACGCTCGCGCGTCCCCTGCCCGAGACACGGGAAATCGAGGCCCTGCGGCCGGGGCGCGGGCAATGTGCCTTCGTGGTGGTCGCCGCGAGCAATCAGAAATGAGGGTGTCATGAAGCAACGGCCGGTACTCCTGGTGATCTTCGACGGCTTCGGTCTCAACCCCAGCCGTGCCTACAACGGCTGGGCGCGAGCGCGCACGCCCCATCTGGATCACTACTTTGCCGGCAACCCCCACACTGCACTGCAGGCTTCGGGTCACGCGGTGGGCCTGCCGGACGGGCAGTTCGGCAATTCGGAAGTGGGTCATCTGACCCTCGGCTCGGGCCGGGTGCTCAAGCAGGACCTGTTGAATATTTCCGACAGCCTGGCCAATGGCGGATTTGCGCGGCTGGAACCCTGGCAAGCGCTGCTCCAGGACGCGCCCCGGGTGCACCTGATCGGTCTGGTCTCGGATGGCGGAGTACATTCCCACATCGACCATCTGCTGGGCCTGCTGCCGCTGGTGGTGCGCGCCGGTGTCGAACCGGTGATCCACATGGTGACCGATGGACGCGATACCCCACCGCGCTGCGCCGACCGTTTCGCCGCGCGGTTGGAAGCGACGCTGCGGCAACTCGGCCGCGGACGCATCGCCAGCATAAGCGGCCGCTATTACGCCATGGACCGCGCCGGTTTCTGGCCGCGCACGGAGCAAGCCTGGCGCGCCATGGTGTGTGGTCGGGGTGAGTCGGCAGCCTCGGCTGCCGAGGCCATCCAGAACGCCTGGCGGCGCGGCGAGGGGGATGAGTTCATCGTGCCCACGGTGATCGGCGACCCGGCGCAGAGCCGTATCGCGCCCGGCGAGCCGGTGTTCTTCTTCAACTTCCGCTCCGACCGCATGCGTCAGCTGGCCGCGGCACTGGGGATGCACGAGTTCGACGGCTTCGACCGCGGAGGCGAGGGTGCGCGTCCTGTGGTCTCCATGACCCGCTACGATGCGGAATTTCCGTTTGCGGTGCTGTTCGATTCCGAAGTGCCCGCCAGGGTGTTGGCCGAGGTACTGGCCGACGCGGGCCTGCAGCAATTCCATTGCGCAGAGACCGAGAAATACGCCCACGTGACCCATTTCTTCAACGGTGGACGGGAACCGCCCTTCCCCGGGGAAGCGCGCGAGATCGTGCCTTCGCCCAAGGTGGCCAGCTATGATCTCAAGCCCGAAATGAGTGCCGCCCAGGTGGCCGACTGCGTCATCGCCGCGATCGAAAGCGATGGTTACCCGTTCATTCTGGTGAATTTCGCCAACGGCGACATGGTCGGCCACACCGCTGTGATTCCCGCCATCGTGCAGGCCGTCGAGACGCTGGACCCGCAATTCCACCGCGTGGCGCAGGCGGCCCTGGCGCGGGGCTATCGGATCCTGCTCACGGCCGACCACGGCAACTGCGACGAGATGGTGGATCCGGTCAGCGGCGAGCCGCACACCCAGCACACGGCGTATCCCGTGCCATTCCTGATCCTCGGCATGCGCGAGGCAAGGCTCGGTACCGGATGCGGGCTGGCCGACGTGGCGCCGACCGTGCTCGATCTGCTTGGCCTCGCACCGCCCGAGGAAATGACCGGCCGGAGCATTCTGTTGAGTTGAATAGCACACCAGCGATGGCGCGGGCCTGACGGCGGGTCGCCTGGCGGGACACAAGAGGATCGGCGCGTGGAAAACACCTTTTGGACCGCCCTGGCCACCAGCAGCGTCGCGGCGCTGGTCACCTCCCTCGGCATCTACACCATAAGGCGCTTCGCCGACTGGGGGCACCGCAACACCACTTATTTCATGTGTTTCGCCGCCGGCGTGCTGATCTCCTCTTCTTTCCTGCACATCGTGCCGAAGTCCCTGTCCATGAACCCGCAGGCGCCGGCCTGGCTGCTGGTCGGGTTTTTCGGCATGCACCTGTTCAATCGTTTTCTGACGGCCTTCGTCTGCGAGAAGGACCCGGCGAAAAAGGAATACGCCATCGGCATCGTGCCCATGCTCGGCATCGGTTTTCATTCCTTCATCGACGGCTTCATCTATTCCATCGCTTTCACCGTCAGCATCCTCACCGGATTTCTCGCCACCCTGGGCATGGTCCTGCACGAATTTCCGGAGGGCATCATCACTTACCTCCTGCTGGTTCGGGGCGGTGTCGGCGAGCGTCGAGCCATGGTCCTGGCGTTTCTCGCCGCGGCCGCGACCACGCCGCTGGGCATGCTGGTGTCCTATCCCTTCATCAGCGCCATCGACCGCCAGACCCTGGGCGCCCTGCTCGCCCTGTCGGCCGGCGCCCTGATCTATGTGGGCGCCACCCATCTCCTGCCGAAGGCGGAACAGGAACACAGGAAATTCAGCTTCGTGGCGCTGGCGGGCGGCGTGCTGGTCGCCGTCATCATCGTCGCCTCCAAGCTTTGAAACCGGAAGGAGCAATCGCATGTCGACCGGAGAACGCCCCATTCCCTGGCTGGACCAGGCCCTGCTCGACCCGGGATCGGTCTTCGCCGGTCCCGAGGCGGTCGTCGAGCACCCCGATCTCGACCGGGAACAGAAGATCGCGATCCTGCGTGCCTGGGAATACGACGCCGCCGAGGTCGGGGTCGCCGAGGAGGAAGGCATGGCGGGGCCGGACGACGGCCTGCTGCAACGCATCCTGCAGGCGCTGGCCCGGCTGACCGACGGCCGGGACGGGGAGCGCGTGGCGCCCGCCAAGCAGCACGGGCTGTTGTGACGGCATGCCCGGGCCGCCGACCGCGACCCAAGTCGCAGTCCTGCTGCTGTCCCTGCTGTCGCTATTGACGACCTGGCTCGGCGTGATGCTGGCCGTGCGGCTGCGCGAGAACGCCCGCGCCATCGCCGCCGGCATCGGCTTTTCCACCGGCATCATGCTGCTGATCTCGCTGCTGGAACTCATCCCCGAGTCGATCGGCATCATGGGCGTGCCGCCCACCCTGCTCGGTTGCGTCCTCGGCGCCGGCCTGGTCTGGACGGCCCACCTCATCGTCCCGCACACTCACCTGGTGAAGGAGCAAGGGATGGCCGACAGGATGCTCGTCAAGTCGGCATATCTGGTGGCCTTCGGCCTGATCCTGCACGACGTTCCCGAAGGTTTCGCGATGGCCAATGCCTATATCGCCTCGCCGCAACTGGGCGTGCTGATCGCCATTGCCATCGCCCTGCACAACGTGCCCGAGGAGTTCGCCATGGCGGTGCCGGCGGTGGCGGCCCGCAGCCGGCGCTTTCTTTACGGCGCCGCCCTGCTCTCGGCGCTGGCCGAGCCCCTCGGGGCGATCCTCGGCCTGGTGGCGGTCGGGATCGCGCCTGCCCTCAATGCCCATTTCATGGCCTTTGCCGCCGGGGCGATGATCTTCGTGTCCTTGCACGAGCTGGTGCCCATGGCGCGGCGCTACCGCAACATGCGCCTGTTCGCGGCCGGCATGCTGCTGAGCGCGCTGGTCTATGGGCTGCTGGCCAGAATCACCGGGCTCGCATGAACGTCGAACGCTGGGGCTGGTATTCGATCCTGGTCAACGTCGTGCTGGCGGGCCTGCACGCCGTCATCGCCGCCGCGTCCGGCAGCCTGGCCGTCGCGGCGGAACTGGTCCACAACCTGGTCGACCTGCTGACGGCGGTGGCCGTGCTCGCAGGGCTCAAGATCGCCGCCCGCAAGTCCACGGCCTTCCCGTACGGGCTGTACAAGGTGGAGAACCTGGTTGCGGCCGGTCTCGCCATCATGGTCTTCGTCAGCGCCTGGGAGATCGTGCGCCAAGCGCTTTCGGCGACGCCTGCGCCCGTGCGAACGGACGCCTGGATGCTCGCCGTACTGCTGGCCACGGCCGCCACTCCGCTCGCCTTCAGCCGCTTCGAGCTGCGCGCAGGGCGGGCCGCCAATTCACCCGCCCTCATCGCCGATGCGCGTGAGTACCGCGTGCACGTCTTCACCACCGGCCTCGCCTTTCTGGCCCTGCTTGCGCAATGGCTGCGCTTTCCCCTCGACCGCATCGCGGCACTGCTCATCGTCGTTGCGGTGGTCAAGACCGGATGGGACCTGCTGCGCGACGCCATGCGCGTCCTGCTGGATGCCTCCCTCGACGCCAGGACGCTCGATGCCATCCGCGAGACGATCCATGCCGACCCGGCCGTGACCGAGATACTCTGGATCACCGGTCGCAATGCCGGGCGCTTCTGCTTTGTCGAGGCCGGCGTCGCGCTGCGAGTCGTCGACTCGAACAGGACCGAGGCCGTGGTACGTCGCATCGAAGCCGCCGTGCGTGCGGAAGTGCCGCATGTGGAGCGGGTCCTGCTGCACGTGGAGGCCCCGGCCTCGCCCTATCTGCGCTGCGCCCTGCCGCTGGCTGACCCCGCCGGCACCCTGAGCCCCCACTTCGGCAAAGCGCCCTGGTTTGCCCTGGTCTCGGTGCGCCGCGCTGATGGTGCGGTGGGCGAGCGCGTAATCCTGACCAACCCTCACGGCGGGGAGGCGCGGGCCAAAGGAATCCGGGTGGCGGAATGGCTGGTTGCACAGAAAGTGGACCTGGTGCTCACCCGAGAGGACCTGAAGGAAAAGGGTCCCGCGTATGTGCTGCACGATGCGGGGGTCGAACTGCACCAGACTGATCGCGGAACAGTGGCGGAAGCGCTGGCGCAACTGCGGAAGCGATCCACTCATAAGGGAGCGAACTATGGATTCGACTTGACAACTCTGCATTGTCGCGCGAAACCGCGGATTGCTTGGGGGCGGGCCATTATGCAGGTAGTTGTCAACAATGACCGACATAACGCAACCGAGCATCCCAAATCAGGTGCCGCCGGGCGAAGATTGTTTCCTTCGGCCGGGCAATGCCGTCATCCAACTGCTCGACCAGTCCGCATGTAAGTCATTGTTTCTATGAGGTGCCGGCACCGACCTTTGCGGACTTAGCCCCTTCGACAGGGAGCGAGGCCGGAGAGAAAAACGGCGCGGAGAGAGCAGAATGTTGCCCGAGGTGGGCGAGAGCGCCGGGGAAGGGAGTCCGCAGAAATCCGCAGGAGTCCCCGCGAACACGCGCGAGCGCGCAGAAAAAAAGGCCAACCGAGAATGGTTGACCTTTATATATTGGTGGTGGGGCGGCAGCCCGCGCCAAACGCCGTTGGAAAGACATGTTACCGGCGTCCCGGCAAGTTGATAAGTCCTGCGGGCTGCTGCGAAAAGTGCGAAAAGCGGGGCGTTGACAGGCTGTGATCGGCAGATGGTCGAGCGGTTCTTCTCGTAGATTGGTTGCCGATTAGGCCGTTCAACCGCCTCTGCTTTCCGGGGCCAGTTCAATTCCCGAAACGGGAATCGAACCCGCGTCCCGCAGTCCTCAGCGCAGGCCGTACCAAACTCCCCGGCCCCTGCCGTGCTGATCAAGCGTGCCGCGCTCGACCAGCGCCCGGAAATGCTGCTTGAGCGTATTGCGGCTGGCCCCGGTCAGCTTGATGGCCTCGCCGATGGTGACGCGCCCGTGCTCGCGTACGAACTCGACGATCTGTAGTTGTAGTTCCGGCATGGCCGCCAGCACGATCTTCTCGCGCTCGACCTTCTTCTCCAGGCGCCGCACCTGCTCGGCCAGGGAGCGAAGGAAGAACACCAGCCACGGCTGCCAGTTCGGCGCCTCGGTACGGATCGTGCCCTGTGTCTGGCGCAGCGCCAGGTAGTACGCCTCCTTGCTCTGTTCGATCACGCTCTCCAGCGAGCTGTAAGGCACATAGGCGTAGCCGGCCTGCAGGAGCAGGAGCGTGGTCAGCACGCGGGAGAGCCGTCCGTTACCGTCCTGGAAAGGGTGAATCTCCAGGAACACGACGACGCACAGGGCGATGATCAACAGCGGATGCAGCCGGGCCGTTTCGCGCTCCTGGTTCACCCAGTCCACCAGTTCCGTCATCAGGCGGGGCGTGTCGAACGGTGTGGCCGTCTGGAACACGATACCGATCTGCTTCCCATTCTCGTCGAAGGCGGCGACGCTGTTCGAGTTGGTCTTGTAGTTGCCGCGATGCCAGGTGTCCTTCTCGCTGTAGCGCAGCAGGATCTGGTGCAACTGCTTGATGTGGTTCTCGGTGAACGGGATGTCCTGCCACGAGGAGAACACCAGATCCATCAGCTCGGCGTAGCCGGCCACTTCCTGCTCGTCGCGGGTGGCGAATGACTTGATCTCCAGGTTCGACAGCAATTGCTCCACCTCACGGTCGGACAGTTTGCTGCCCTCGATTCGGGTGGAGGAGCCGATGCTCTCGATGGTGGCCACGCGACGCAGGGCCGACAGCCGGTCGGGCGCGAGCGTGCCCAAGGCGCGCCAGGCGCCCTTGAACTCGTCGATCCTGGCGATGAGACTCAGGATCTCCGGGGTGATCTGGAGGGTGTCGGTTTTCAGCATGAACCAATACTACACCCATTTACACCCATTTTCGAGATGCATCCATTAAAACGCCCATTTACACCCAATCCGGGCGTGGGTCAGGGCTTGCGGAGAATGATCAGTCTAATCTCCGCATCTCATGCGGTGAATGGCCGTGCGGCTTCTGGGGGGCAAACCGACCGCGCGATATCACTTGGCTCCCCGGCCGAACAGCGCCGTCATGGACGCATGCCAACTCGTTCGGAAGGGGACCAAGATGGAAGTCGTTCATCTCAACCAGAAGCAACTGGCCGCCCGCTGGAGCATCAGCGAGGCCACGCTGGAGCGCTGGCGCAGCGAGGGAATCGGGCCCAAGTTCCTGAAGCTCTGCGGCCGCGTCCTCTACCGCCAGATCGACATCGAAGCCTACGAGGCGTCGTGCCTGGCGACCTCGACCAAGTGCCGCGGCGCCCGGGTGAGTGCAGAGTGAAGCATGTTGCGTTTTGTCGGTAGTTGCCGATAGGTGAAGACGTTTCGGAACAGATGACCGGCCAGCGCCGGCCTGAACGCTGCTTGTTGACTCGTCAAATGCCCTGCGAAACGGTCACTCCCCCATTGGCCTGCTTCAGGAAAATCAACGGGTTGCCACGTAGCCGTGCGGACGAATGCGGGTTCCTGCGTGTCGGTGCGGAAGGATTCGGGTAAATGCGGGGAAAAGGTGGGGCGGCAGCCTGTGCCAAACAGTAGTAACTCAGCGCCTTAGAACCGCCGCGAACTCCTGCGGAGAGGCGCGGAATCTAGCCCCTGCGTCCAGCAATCCTATCAGTTCCTGCCAGCGTCGGCATCCGCCAAGTGCCTCAAATCGGCCGCCAGTTCGATTCCCGAATCCGGAATTGAACCCGCGTCCGGGTCGGGCGCCTGGAACCAACGATCTACCCGACGTCCCGGGCTACTGCCTGGTCGCCCAAACGTCGTACTCGACCATCGGCTTGGACTTTGTGCGCAGGAATCTAAGCAATGGCTGCGGCAGCTGCTTCGAGCCTAATCAACATGGCGAGCGGTATAGAGTGGACAGTTTTGGCTTTTCCGAACGTCAGTAGCAGTCGTCGCACGTCGTTTCGCTCGAAGCCCCCCGCAGGAACAGAGAGCTCAACATTCCCAATCAGGCGCAGCGTGTGGGGCACACTCGCCCATTGGCTTTTCACCGCTTTCGCCGCCGCCGTGAACTGCAGGGCAATCTGGTCCTGCTGCGGTTGGCCGCTTGATTGCCGCGATGCCTCGGCAAGCCGCCTCATCGCTGCCCTCATGCCGCCAAAGCGACCCGACTGGCGAACCTCGTAGAGCGTCTGCGCGTTCATGTCGATCGGGAAATCGATGGCTCGCAAGCTCTCCACCACAGGTGTCCAAGAGCCAGCCACCGCTCGGCCTGTTTGCACAGCGTGCAAGTGCAATTGCTGCCAATGAGCTTCGACATCTGTATAGATGGCCGAACCTGTGAGTGAGGCGAGGTACATCGCCGCTTCCAGACTGTAGCCCTTGAAGTACAGAAATTGTGCTCCTGTCTCTCCCGGCTCGGTCGGTTGCAGCAGAGCGTACGGGTCAGCGGCAAGCTCAGCCTTCATGTAGGCAATGGTAGACTCGATCTCCGTGTCCGACGCCTGCGACATGTGCTTACGGAACCATTGCCTCAAGGAGTTCTCCGGCAACTGCCGTAGAAGCCGATGGTGGTCGTCTTTGGCGAGCGCATTGAGCAGCCCCATGCTCTTTTGGTCCGGCTTCCAGCCTGCAGTGCGCTCCTCTGCCATCTGAAGCGCCGACGTGCCGAACAGAGGGTTAAAGTCTCCCGGGTCCGGGATCAGGTGCACATAGCCTGACCGGATGTACGGCTCCAGGACCAGCAGCAAAAGCACGTTCTTGAGCGTTTGCGCCTTGTGTTGCGATGGTGACTTCGTTGGGCTGAACTCTGGTTTGATGCGCAGAGGATTGATGAACGGATGGGCAAGAACAACCTCATCGAAGTATGGGAGCCACCCGAGGACCGTCGCCTCGACTGTGCGAGGGTCGGCCACACCCAGGTACACAACCCGAAACGCGCTTCTTGTAGCTCTTGGCAATACCTCCGTGAGGTCAGTGTCCTCCGGCCAAAGGCTGCCGAACGCCTCATGGATGCGCTTAACTTGCTCGTCGCTCAGCTCTCGTCGAACATCATCCCAAGACTTTCCGGCCGTCAGCCCCAAGATGTCCTGGACGGCCCGGCTGAGCATGAGATTGCGCTCTCGAATGCCGTAGACATCCCATGATGGACGATCAGCCTCGGGCAGGTCCTTGCAGCAATGCTTGAATTTGCGGCCGCTGCCGCAGCCACAAGCATCGTTCGGGCCAAGATTGGATTGACGCTTCTTGCGCTGCAGGTACTTGTGGGCACCAGAGGTCCTGCCGAAGGCGTCCTGGTAGTGCGTGGCCCCATCCGCATACCCAACGTAGATCTCGCCGCCGAATCGCCAGAGGTCATCTCGTGGAAGCAGTACTTTCGCGATGTCCTGCCATCCTCCAGCAAACGACCTCTCCGGGTACAACCACTCCTGGTTCGCTGCAGCCAAGTATCTCCGCGCGCAGCTCTTGAGCAGGTGGTTGATTGCGATGACTTCGTCTCGCGAGAGCTTGCGCTTTCGGATGAAGGCGTCAGTCCGCACCAGACTCTGCCCTCGATACCGAGCGTGTGTTCTCGGTGCGGTCAGGTTGGAAGCTCTTGGCTCCTGCGCGTTCTCCAAGTGAGTCAGGATGAGGCACGTGTTTGCGTCGAGCGCAAAGACCGTCTGAGATCCGACCAACTCGATGAGTGGATCTCCGGGATACGAACATTCAGGCGATGTCGGAGGCAGCGCAGCGTTGTAGACGGTCACGGGATGGTCAGTCACTATGAACTTGACGTCCGATTCTTCCGCGGAAACGATCTCCCGTACCCCTTCCGTCCACATCGTGCAGTGCATGAGGCGCAGGCCCTGCATCTCTCGCATGAGTTGCAGTTGGTTCAGCGCCGGGTAGCGCGACTTGATCCAGTCCAAGCCCTTGGGAGTTCGCAGCTTCTGAGCGTCCAGGTACTCGAAGAAGTCCTGGAACGAGTCGTGCATCGCGCACGGGTCTCCGTTAGCAAAGGCGCGAACTGCCTTGGCTCCCCTTACGTCAATGGAGCCAAAGAGGTACTTCTCGACCTCATCGTTCACGATCGTGCCGAAGTGCGTGGAGTAGAGGTCGTACTCGTAGAAGCAGTTCTTCGGCCCCCATTTGTGCAGGGCGTTCATGGTCACTGTTCGGCCATCCGCCAGCACCTTTTGCTCTGGCGAGGTATCTAGGTAGTGCAACTGTGACTGGCCGAGCCCAAGGAAGCCACGCTGGTACCACACGGGTACGTAGTGGTTATTCCTGGTAACTTGGTTAGGCATAGCCCGCTTCCTTTTCCATCGCCGACGTAGTCGTCGTGGTCAACCGGAGGAGGCTGGCGGCGCTTTGGCTGATGCCGCCGGACCTCCCACTCGGACTGTCGCCGGTTTTACGGATAACAGTGACGACACGGACCGACTCCCTGGCTCAATCGCTCGCCCATAACCTGTCGTCGTCCTGAGTGGCTGCCCAGAAATCGTCGAACAGTGCCAGTTTCGCCTCCTCTGCGGTCGGATAGGTCTTCGGCCCAAACCGGTCGCCAATCTTGTAGCCCCAACGGCGTGTTTTTGTCGGGTACACCACAAGGTTGTAACCTTCGAGATTGAGGAAGCTGTTGCCCTTCGCGGAGATCCGCCATTTACGGTGCAGCCACCGAGAGCGACGGGCCGCGCGGTTCCTGAGTCGGGCCTCACGCCGTCGGGGCCCTTCGTAATCGTCGCTCATTTTTTCGGCGCAGACACACCCGACCTCGAAGTGTTCGTCCAGGTCCGGGTGCTCCATGATGTGGACGTAGCGAATCTTCTCGTTGCCGCACATCTGGCAGGTCGCGTAATCGGCTTCGTCGGCAGGCTCCCCATCGGCCCGCAGGTCGACAACATCCACGCAGTGCCAGCCTTTATGAGGTATGCCCGGCTGGTCCCAGCGGCCACTACTCATAGTTGATCTCTCCCATATGGATCTGCCTTCAAGCAGGTTGTAGCCACCCTCCGGGCGTGCCGAACGGCCCTGAGCAGGTTCCGTTGGGTGCGGCAATAGTAATCAAAATGCAACGTACACAGTTAACACCACAATTCTATGGACACATTCTAGGGCAGACCATATACTTACCGCAATAATTCCCACAAGCCTTCGCCAACCCGAAGGAGCCAGGATGCCGAACGAACAGCTTGCCGATCTGACCCAGCCGCAGCGCGATCGCCTCGCGTTCGTTGAGCTGCGTGTGCTCTTCATCGGGGAGATCCGCCGCCAGGACCTGGTTTCGCGGTTCGGTATCCAGTCTGCCGCCGCCACAAGGGACTTAGCGCTTTACAAGGAGTTGGCTCCGGGGAACATCGACTACGACCCCAAGGGCAAGTCCTATGTCCTGGGTCCGGATTTCAAGCCGGTCTTCGATTTTCCGCCCGAGCGTGTGCTGTCGTGGCTGACGCAGGGGTTTGGGGATGGGGAACCCACGCGACTCAAGGCATGGGTAGCCAGCGAGATTCCATCACGGCTCACTTATCCGAATCTCGACATACTGGCCTGTGTTACGCGAGCCATTCACCAGGAATGCCTGCTCAGAATTGAGTACCACTCGATCTCCAGCGGCCGCACGGAGCGGGAAATCGCCCCCTTCGCGCTGATCGACAACGGTCTGCGCTGGCACGTCCGTGCTTTCGACCGCAAGACCCAGGATTTTCGCGACTTCGTCATCACGCGCATCAAGAGACCGAAGGTGCTCAAGGATGCGGGGGTCGAAGGACATGAACGGCCTGATCAGGACATCCAGTGGACCCGGATCGTCGAGCTGGAGCTCGTACCCCATCCGGACCAGCCGCGGCCGGAGATCACCGAGATGGACTACGGCATGCAGGGTGGCGCGTTACGCATGAAGCTGCGCGCGGCGACAGCCGGCTACATCCTCCGCAAGTGGAGCGTGGACTGCTCGCCCGATCACAGCCTGCGTGGGCACGAATATCGGTTGTGGCTCAAGGATCACTTGGCGCTTTATGGGGTGAAGAACGCCATCCTGGCTCCGGGATACCGCATCCCAGAGGCAGCGCCGAGCGGCCGCGCCGGAGCAGCGACCAATTAACAAGAAGAGTACGAACCGACCATGACTAATAAGACGAGCGAAGCATATCTCCCAACGATACTCAGTTTGAGATTGCTTATTGGGTTCCTGGGGGAGCGGTCTCAGTTCGCCTGGTGGAACACCTCATTCTTTGGCGACTACAGCCTGCGCTCGCTCGAATTCGTGGTGCCGAAAACAGCCCCACTTGCCCAGTACCACGGCGTGGTTGAGGCGGCGAGACGGCTTCACGACGAGCAGGTCAACGTAGGCAGTTTCCATCTGTTCAGGCTGCCTGAGGAGGTGGAGCAAGACCTGCACGCGCTGATGGGCACAGATGAGGGGATACGGATTCTTCAAAGCGCGGTGCAAGGCAAAGACGTAGCACTTGCGGCGCTCTCCCAGATGGCTGATAGCAAGGAGAGCGCGATGGAGGGCCCGGCCTCTGTTGGTGGAATCGATCAGTTTGGAACGCACGAAGTTTCGAGCGCAATCGCCGCAGGCTATTTCTTTGCCTTCGCCAACCAGACCCGCGCTTATCCGTATCTCATGGGGTGAACGTGGCAGAGACAAGACCCTACACCACCCAATTGCAAGCTGGTCTCGGCCTTGTAGACGAGACGAAAACGCTGCTCGACCTGTGGACGCCAGGAATGTCCACAACCGAGCTATTCCAAAAGGCGCTGGAATCGGGTCGATTCCCGACCATCACGGCGCGACGCCTTCGGAACATCATCGTCGAGAGCTTTGCCCCTAGGTACCTCGTGCGAGAAGGAGCACCGGCTCACCATCTGAAGAGGCTTCTGCAGCGCCTGTCGGCCAGTGAGATCAGCCAGCTCATGCTGTTGTTCACCTGCCGAGCCAACCCGATTCTTGGCGATTTTGTTCGGCAGGTGTACTGGAGTCGCTACGAAGGCGGATACACGGAAATTTCGAATGAAGATGCGCGTGCATTCGTAGAGCGCGGCATCGATGACGGCAAGACCGCGAGGCGCTGGTCCGAAACGACCATTCGCCGTGTCTCCGGCTACTTGACAGGCTGCTGCGCCGACTACGGTTTGCTCGAACGCGGAATACGAAAGAGCCGCCGCATTGTCCCGTTCCGGATTTCGCCGAGTGTCGCTGCCTACCTCGCTTACGAACTGCATTTCGCGGGCGTGGGAGACAACGCGCTGTTGTCGCATGAGGACTGGCAGGTGTTTGGTTTGGCGCGCGACGACGTATTGGAGGAGATCAAGCGACTATCACTGCAGGGGCTGCTGATCGTCCAAGCAGCATCCGATGTCGTGCGTATTAGTTGGAAACACCCTCACATGGAGGCGCTCTGCGATGTCCTCGCTCAAAGCTGACTTTGATGAACTGCGGGAGCGCATCCGGCATGGGCGCGAGCTCGGCCATGCGAGCTTCGAGCCGATCTACTACCTCGTGTTCGATCCGAAGTTGATTCTCGAGGTCAAGCGTCAAACGCCGGCCTGGATTGCCAAGCTTCATCAGGAAGGTTGGGAGGTACATATATTCTCAATCGCCGAGCAAATCTGGCAGCTGCTGAAAGACGACCCCTTCTGGTCGCTCTGCGTCATGGAGGACAAATCCGCACCTCTGGACTGGTCCCGGACCAACAAGGCACTTGCCGACATTCTGATGGCCGACAACGCGCTCCTCAAGCGCCTGGAGGCGACCCTGGAGCCACTGGAGGGAAAGCGAAACGCCCTGCTGCTGGTCACCGACCTGGAGGCACTTCATCCCTTCCTACGCATCGGTGCCATCGAAAGCCAGCTCCAGGGCAAGTTTCATGTGCCGACCGTGTTTCTGTACCCAGGCGTGCGCACTGGGACAACTCGCCTGAAGTTCCTGGGCTTCTACCCGGAGGACGGCAACTATCGGTCCGTCCACGTAGGCGGCTAACCGATTTGAGATTGCAAGGACAAGACCATGACGATCCGTTCTCTCTTCGATCCCAGTAAAGACATCTCCAGGACCATCGAGAAGGTCATCGCCTACGGCGTCTCGCAGGAGAACCGACTCAAGGCGGAAATCTCGGAGTATGTCGTCACCGAGCACATCGAGAAGCAGTTCTACGACCTGCTCTCCAAGATGCAGTTGGCGATGGAATCCGGGGGCGAGAACGAGGTCGGTGTCTGGGTCTCCGGCTTCTATGGCTCTGGTAAGAGCTCCTTCACCAAGTACCTCGGTCTGGCGTTCGACGATCGTAGTGTCATCGACGGGACGCCGTTCCTGAAACACCTCCAGAATCGCCTGCATCAGCCCCAGACAAAGGCGCTGCTTTCTACGGTGGCGCAGCGATTCCCGGCCGCGGTCGTCATGTTGGACCTCGCGAGTGAAATGCTCGCGGGCGCAACGATGGAAGACGTCTCCACGGTTCTGTACTTCAAAGTGCTCCAGTGGGCGGGATATTCACGAAACCTCAAGGTGGCTGCTTTCGAGCGGATGGTCGAAAAGGATGGCCGCACCGCGGAGCTGCACGACAAGATCGCCAAAGCGCTGCCCGGAGCCACCTGGGCGCGCGTTCAGAACAACCCGCTCGCCATCGACGGTCTGATCCCCAAGATCGCCCACGAGATGTACCCCGCGCTCTTCCCTGAGGCCAAGTCGTTTTCTTCCAGTACCGAGGGCTTCTTCCAGTTCGAGGACCAGCGCGTACAGGAAATGATCGACATCGTGCGCGAGAAGAGCGGCAAGCAGCACATCATCTTCGTCATCGACGAGGTCGGGCAGTACGTGGCATCGCGCGACAACCTCATTCTCAACCTGGATGGGCTCGCCAAGAACCTCAAGCGGCTCGGCGACGGCAAGGTCTGGATCATTTCCACCGCGCAGCAAACCCTGACCGAAGACGACCCGCGCGCCAGCATCAACTCGCCGCAGCTCTTTAAGCTCAAGGATCGCTTCCCAATCCAGATTGACCTCGAGTCCAGCGACATCAAGGAAATCTGCTACCGCCGTCTGTTGGGCAAGTCGCCTGCCGGCGAGGCTGAGCTTGGCAAGCTGTTTGATGCGCATGGCCAGGCTCTGCGGCACAACACCAAGCTGCAGGACGCCAAGTACTACGACGCGGATTTCAGCCGAGAGAGCTTCATCAATCTGTATCCCTTCCTGCCGGCGCACTTCGACATCCTGCTCCACCTCCTGGGCGCACTGGCGAAGTCGACCGGTGGCATCGGGCTGCGTTCGGCAATCAAGGTCATACAGGACGTTCTGCGTGGCGAAGGTGGCTCGAAAGCCATGGCTGACCAGCCGGTCGGCTGGCTTGCCACTACCGTCACGCTATACGACGAGCTTGAAAAGGACATCCGTCGCGCCTTTCCCTCGATTCATCAGGCAGTGGGCAAGGTCCAGATTCGGTATCCAGACTCTCCGCTCCATCAAGACATCGGCAAGACCATCGCCGTTCTGCAGGTCCTGGGTAACTTACCGGTCACGGTGCAGAACGTCGCAAACCTCATGCACCCGTCGATCACGGCGGCATCACAGGCAGATGCCGTCCGTAAGGCGGTGGACGAGATGTTGGGCGATGTACTCGTTCCTCTCGGGGAGAAGGATGGGAATCTGGTCTTCCTGAGCGAAAAGCTGCGGGACATCGAGCAGGAGCGCGGTGGCATTCCACTGCGCTCTGTCGACGTAAAGCGCATCTTCAACGACGCATTGCGCGAGGCATTCAATCCTCTCCCACGGGTCAGTCTGCACGGGACCATGGCAGTTGCCAGCGGCTTGAAGATCCAGGCGGGCAGCTCTCTTACGAGCCTTGCTGGCGAGCAGAACACGATCCAAACCGTGGCCGAGTTCGTGCCGGCCTCCGACTACGAGGCCGCCAAGAACCGAATGCTGGACGACTCCCGCAGTCGATCTGGCCGGAACCTGGTCGGGCTCTTGGCGAGGACGAATCCAGAGCTGGACGACCTGGCCGGGGAAATCTATCGCTGCCAGCGCATTGCGGAGCTTCATCGCAACGAACCCGACCAGGAGATCAAGGACTACTGTTCGGGTCAGTTGGATCGTGCCGCGAAACTCAGCACCCAGCTTCAGAGCAAGATCAAACAGACCCTGCAAGCCGGGTCGTTCGTGTTCCGCGGCCAGGTCACGGCCGTCACGGCACTGGATGCAGACCTGCTCGAGGCGGCCAAGAAACTGCTTGTCGACGTTGCCGAGCAAGTATTCGATCGCTATGCCGAAGCCCCGGTGCGTGCTGCAACCGACACGGCCGAAAAGTTCCTGAAGACGTCCAATCCCTCCGCCATTGGAAGCAGCCTCGACCCGTTGGGGTTCGTGCAGACCGTCGCCGGACGCGCGCAGTTCAAGACCGATCACAAGGCGATGATCAGCATCCGGGACTACATCGAACGCAGCGGCACCGTAGAGGGCAAACGGCTGCTCGATCACTTTTCCGACGCACCCTTCGGATGGTCGGCCGATACTACGCGCTATATTCTCGCCGCCATGGTGATGGCTGGCGAGATCAAGCTCAAGGTCTCGGGCCGCGAGGTGACGGCGGCAGGGCAGCAGGCGATCGACGCGCTCAAGACCAACAATGCGTTCAAGCAGATCGGCGTCTCCCTACGCGACGAACGCCCGTCCATTGATACGTTGGGTCGAGCCGCGGAACGGCTCACCGAGCTCGCAGGGGAAATGATCATTCCGCTCGAGCAGGAGATCAGCAAGGCGGCCGTGAAGCACTTCCCGCGCTTCCAGCACGAGTACGGCCCCCTGGCCGAGAAGCTGGATGGCTTGGGCATCCACGGCGGCGAACGTATGCGCCGGCTCACCCAGGATATCGCCGACGTACTCTTCACCGATGCGTCCGACGCCCCGCAGCGCCTGGGGGCGGAAAGCTCTGCCCTCTATGACGACCTCAAGTGGGCACAGGAGATTCGCCGCGCCTTCGACAACGGCCTCCAGGCAACCATCCGCGACTTGCAGAACCATCGCCGAGAAATCGAGGCCCTGCCAGACACGGGCGTGCCAGGCGATCTTCGCCGACAAGTGGCTGAAGAGCTCGGGCTGCTTGCAGAGCGCCTGGCGCAGGAGGAGTTCTACAAGCACGTTGCCGATTTCAACTCGCTGCTGACACACCTGCAGAGTCGGGTGCGGGAAGCGGTGATCACCCTGGTTGATCAGCAGAAGGCACGGATCAAAGAAGGTGCCGAAGACCTCCAGCGCATCGCGGAATGGGACGAGCTGACCCAAGAGGAACGCGGCAATGCGGTCAGTCGTCTCGATGGCTTGGCTCTGGAGGCCGATCAGGATCTGGCCGGTCTCAAGAAACTGCTGGCGCGCGACTACGACATCAACAGCACCCTTGAAGATCTCAAGCGATCCATCCAGCGCCAGGGCCAGGAACGCATACGCAAGCGCCTGGAGGATGAGCGCGCCAAGACAGGTGAGAAAGGCCCAAGCAAGCTCGCCAGGTCCATCACCGTGCCGGTGAGGATGACTTCCGCCGCCGATATCGAAGCGCTCATACAGCAACTGCACGAGATCAAGGCTCAGATTGGCCTTTATGCCGAGATTGAGGTGTCGTTTGTGGTCGGCGGCCAACCAGGAACGGGTGGAGAGTGACGATGGCGCTGACTGCGGATTCCAAGCAACACGTCGAGGACGTCGCCGAAGACGTCCTTGCCCAGTTCGAGCGCACTGCCTCGGCCGCCAAGGCAAAACTCGGCGAGGCGGCCAGTTTGACGACGGATGTGCTCGCCGGCGTCAACACGCTGACCTCGGGCTCAACGATTCAAAGGCTCAGGGAGATCGACAGCCAGAACCGCGCAAGCTACGAGCTGCTTTCAAGAGAGCCGGCAATTGCGCGCGTCGTGGTCGAGGACGAGGAAGGCGAGCGCCAGACCTACTATTTTTGCCGCGGCGACCAGGGGATGGCCAACCTCGGCGTGATCAGTTACCGGGCGCCGATCGGGCGCCTGGCGTCCCTGCCGATCGGGGAGGAGTTCCGGCGACCCGATGGCCGCGAACTCCACGTGCTTGAACGCACCCAACTGCGGCCCGCGGCGCTACCCGAGGGCTGGGATTCGCGGGACACGATCGTGGAGGCCGAGGCCTTCGGCCCCATCACGATCGAGTCGCTCAGGGCCTTGCTCACCAAGATCGCCGGCGAAGAGGTCACTGAAGACATCTTGGGGCAGCTCCTGGCCGAAGAGACGGTCAAGGCCAACGTCATCGAGGGGGTGCGCCGCAGCGTCATCACCAAGATGGGGCTCAGGGATCAGCCCGTGCTCGATCAATACCAGGATGAAATCTTTCGCCTGCCGCTCGACAAGCGACTGTTGATCCTTGGGCCGCCTGGCACGGGCAAGACCACCACGCTGATCCGCCGCTTGGGGCAAAAGCTCGACACCGCCTTTCTCGAAGAAGGTGAGCAGCGTCTGGTGGACAGCCTCGGCACAACCCAGGGCGTCGCGCACTCCGACAGCTGGTTGATGTTCACACCCACGGAGCTGTTGAAGCAGTACCTGAAAGAGGCCTTTGCCCGCGAAGGCGTACCGGCCTCCGATCTGCGTATTCGCACCTGGCACGACTACCGCAGGGAGCTTGCAAGGAATGCCTTTGGCGTACTGAGGACAGCCACCGGCGGGGGCACCTTCGTGCTGAAGGACGGAGTTCGGAATCTCAATGCGGAGGCATTGGCACGGCCCACTGAATGGTACAGCGACTTCGACGCCTGGCAGCGCAGCGTCTATGTCCAGGAATCGCGGGATGCCACAGTCCTACTCAGCCAGGCTGCGTCGACTGAGGTCCGGGATCTCGGAAGTCGTTTGGCGAGCATCCTGGAGCGCGCCAGCGATGGCGCATTGGCCTCTACCTTTGCGGCACTCGCTGCAGAGCTCCCCAAGGTGCAGGCCCTCGTCAGCAAGTTGAAGGAGGCCTCCGACGCGAAAATCAAAGGCGTATTGAATCTTCAGCTCAACCGGAACAGGGCGTTTCTGGATGAGCTGGCGCGCTTCCTCGACGGGCTGCAACAAACCCAGGTCACCGACACCGACGAGGCCGACGACCTCGATGCCGATGAGGAAGAGGAAGCCGCAGCACCGCGGACAGGCCGGGCCGCAGCGCTCAATGCCTATATGCAGGCCGTTCGCGCCCAGGCGCGATCGGCCGCCGCAAAGCGCACGCTCAGCAAGACCTCTCGAACCGGCAAGATCGTCGAATGGCTGGGGGACCGCACCCTGACCGAAGCCGACCGTGCAGAGGTGGGCGCCAGTCTGCTGGTGCAGACTAGTGCGCGCCGCTTTACGAATCCGGTCAAGCGCTATGTCGACGGCATCCCAAAACGGTACCGGACTTTCCGGCGGCAACGCCAGGAAGGCGGCGCCTGGTACCTGAAGGATGGCTTCGAGGCCCGCGACATCCATCCGCTCGAACTGGACCTGGTGCTACTGGCCATCCTGCGCGCCGCGGGCGATCTGATCAGCAGGCCGAATGTCCTGCGCGATATCGACAGCCCGGCCTGGTCCTCGCTTCAACCTTTCCTCGGGCATTTCCGCAACCAGATCCTGGTCGATGAAGCGACCGATTTCTCGCCCATTCAGCTCGCCTGCATGGGCGCATTGGCCCACCCACGCTTGCGCTCGATTTTCGCCTGCGGCGACTTCAACCAGCGGTTGACCACCTGGGGCGCGCGTTCCACCGACGACTTGAAGTGGGTGTTTCCCGACTTCGACATCAAGGAGATTGCAGTCTCCTACCGTCAGAGCAAGCAGCTCAACGAGCTTGCCCGCGCGATGATCCGCGCTGTCGGCGGGACGGAGCAGCACGTCAGTCTCCCCGCACACGTCGACAGCAATGGCGTTGCACCGGCCTTGCTGGAATACGCCGCCGGTGAAGATGTAGTGGCCTGGCTTGCCGACCGCATCCGTGAGATCGAGCGCTTTGTCGGCCAACTGCCGTCCACGGCCATCTTCGTCAATTCGGAGGCTGAAGTCGCCCCGGTTGCCGATGCGCTCAACACCGTCCTGGCCGAGCACAACATTCAAGTCATCGCCTGCCGTGAGGGCCAGGCCGTGGGACAGGAGAGCAACGTCCGAGTATTCGATGTCCAGCACATCAAGGGGCTGGAATTCGAGGCGGTGTTCTTCGTGGCCATTGACCGGCTCGCCGCCCTGCATCCCGAGCTGTTCGACAAATACCTCTACGTGGGCACCACCCGGGCAGCCACGTACCTGGGCCTGACCTGCGAGGGAGCGATGCCGGCGGCCATTGAGAGCTTGCGCACTCACTTTGGTCAGGATTGGCGGACACCGGTGGCGGGCACAGCTTAGAACAACAGGAACCGATTGATGGCCTTCGACCAAACAACAAGAAAGCGTCTTAGCGACTTCGTCAACGAGGCGCGCCGCACGCTTGAGGAAGAGTTCACCCGTCAGCTTCAGAACGATTACGGTCTCGATCCCGTTTTGGGCGCCGTCACTGCGATCGACAGCCTGCGCCACCTGAACGACGCGCAGCGGGAGACCGCGCGCATCCTGCGCGATACCCTGGCGCACTACTGCGCTGCAGAGCATGTCGAGACCCAAGCCGGCCTGGACCGCATCGTGCGCGAGCAAGCCTTTACCGTGCTCAACCGCCTGGCGGCCCTGCGCATGGCGGAGGCCCGTGGATTGCTGATCGAATCGGTGGGCAACGGATACCAGGCGAAAGGCTTCCAGCTCTATGCGCGGCTTGCCGGTACCGGCCTGGGCGAGACGGGCGACGCCTATCGGGTCTATCTCTTCAGCGTCTTCGACGAGCTGGCGCAGGACCTTCCCAGCCTGTTCGACCGCTACTCGCCCCAAGGCCGCCTGTTTCCGCGCGAGGCGGCCCTGCTCGGGGTGCTCGCCCTGATCAATGATCCGGAGATCGAGCCGCTATGGGCCGAGGACGAGACCATCGGCTGGATCTACCAGTACTTCAATTCCAAGGAAGAGCGCAAGGCGATGCGGGACGCCAGCCAGGCGCCGCGCAACAGCCGCGAGCTGGCCGTTCGCAACCAGTTCTTCACCCCGCGCTATGTGGTGGAGTTCCTGGTGGACAACACCCTGGGTAGGCTCTGGTTCAACGCCACCAGCGGCCAGACGGCGCTGCGCGAGCGGTGCCAGTACCTGCTGGTGAAGCCCGACGAGCAGCGCCAGGCAACCGCGCGCCTGCGCGACCCCAGGACGCTGAAACTGCTCGACCCCGCCTGCGGCTCGATGCACTTCGGCCTCTACGCCTTCGACCTGTTTCTGGAAATATATCGCGAGGCCTGGGCGTGGGAGCAGCAGCATGGCCCCGGTTCGCTTGATGTTTCGACCCAACCGGAGACAGACCTCAAACCGCTTTGCCAGACCTATCTGGACGAGGCTGCATTCCTGCGGGATGTGCCACGCCTGATCATCGAGAACAACATTTACGGTGTAGACATCGACCCCCGTGCTGCGCAGATTGCCACGTTGGCTCTCTGGTTGCGGGCGCAGCGGGCCTGGCATGAGGCACGCATCCCGGCCAAGGATCGTCCCGCCATAGGCCGCGGGCACGTACTCGCCGCCGTGGCACCTCCAGCGGAGCGGGAGCTGCACCAGCAGATCGCTGCTGTACTGGATCATCTCGATGCCGAGCTGTTCGATAAGACCCTACAACTGCTCAAGGGCCTGCCCGAGCTGGGCGTGCTGCTGCAAGTGGAACGTGAACTGCCCCATCTGATCCGGGAGGTCTATGGCGAGCACGGCCCCATGTTCAAGGAGGCGGACATGGAGCAGTGGCGCAAGGCGGAGGGGCGCTTGCGTAAGGCGCTAACCGAGTTCGCCCAAGCGGCGAAATCGACTTACCAGGGACGTCTGTTTGTTCAGGATGCGCTGCATGGCTTGAGGCTGGTTGACCTGGCCCGCGAAACGTTCGACGTGGTGGTAATGAATCCACCTTTCGGCGAGGCCGCCGAGCGGGCTCGTGATTACCAAAAGCAGACGTATCCGAACTCCCATCAGGACATTTTTCAGTGCTTCGTTGAGCGCGCTCTCGAGATCACCCGAACGAGCGGCATGGTGGGTGTCCTCAGCGCCCGTACCGGGTTCTTCATGGGAGACAGCGAGTCGTGGCGAACGGAGGTTGTCTGGAAGAATCAGTTGCTCCTTTTTGCCGATCTCGGTCTCGGTGTGCTTGATGACGCCCTTGTGGAGGCCGCTGCATATGTCATTCAGCACGGCGTTGGAGAGGATCACCGGATCGTCGCAAGCCGACACCTTGCCACGCGCGACAAGGAGACCAGCCTTCTCAAGGCCAATCAGGAAATCCAGAAGCCAGTCGCTGACCGGCGAGATGTGTTTGTTATCCCACAGGATGTCATTCAGAGAATTCCCGGGAACGTCTTTGCTTATTGGGCACCTGTTGTCTTCCTCGATCGCTTTCAAGTAGCCGAGTCGTTCCAAGAAAACGTTGCAACGGTGCGGCAGGGGCTTGCCACAGCTGACGATTTCCGGTTCGTCCGACTGGCCTGGGAGGTTCCTCCGGCGGCGATTGGTACAGAGCAGCGGTGGCGTCGATTCTCAAAAGGCGGTGAGTATTCGCCCCCTTATGACGACATCCATCTGCTAGTCGATTGGGGAGTCGACGGCGAGCAAATCAAGGCGTCCGTGTGCCAGAAGTATCCCTATTTGAATGGAAACTGGTCGTTCGTCGTCAAGAACAGCGATCTGTATTTCCAAGCGGGTGCCACTTATACAGTGCGAACCGCAAGTGCTTTTGCGGCCAAGGTACTTCCGGCAGGATGCATCTTCAGTCACAACGCGCAGAGCTGGTTCATTGACGACCGAAAGTTATTGCAGCGGTCGATCGTTTATTTCCTTAGTAGAGTTTCGCAGGCTTACCTTGAACTAGCTGTTGGTGGCGGTGATATCGCTACCTCCGGTAGCGCCGCGCGCCGATACACGACCAAAGTCGTGAATTCCATACCAGCGTCTGTCATAAGCAATCTAGCGTACGACGGATTCGACGAGGACTGTGACTCGCTCTTTAGGCTGGTCGCCTATGACCAATCGTTGGACGAGACGACCTGCTTCTTTGCTGGCTATTCACTCAGTAACGTCAAGAATCTTAGTGAAGCAGCTCATCGGATAACTGCCGTGAGGCAGCGCCTGGTGACCGAAGCTCTCCGCGCGAGTTTCCGTATCGACACCGCTGTTACGCAGGCATGGAACCTGTCGCAGGCGGAGATTGAATACGTTCGGGCCGAGGTTGGGCCACATCTCTGCGAGTATGGGGATGAAGCTTCGGTCGACGATGTTTCCTCGCTGTGGACTCTGCCCGTAGACCAGCTGATCAGACGAGGGGTCGAACAAGACGGCGCGTCCCGATGGCTCACGAAGAAGAGCTACTTTGTCGATCGTAAGACAGAGTTGATTTGCCACTTGCTTCGATGTTCCCCGGAGTCAGTCGAGCGGGCTGTTTCCACTCTTGCGATAGATAAGAGGCAGATGGCGGAAAGAGTCGTCTCCTATGCGGTCGGCATGGCTTTCGGTCGTTGGACTGAGGACGAGGTGGACAGGGGCCCCCTGGATCACTTTGTAAGCAACCCGTTCGATGAGCTTCCCAGGGTGCCCCCGGCCGCACAGCGAAGCAAGAGTGGGAAATCTATTCTTGTTAGCGATACAGGGCATTCAAGAGCAATTATTGCCGCTGTTCAGAATGCCCTTGCGAGCATGTGGCCTAGTAATGCGGGCGGCATCGAGGGTGAAATCCTTGAGGCATTGGGTTGCGATCTGGATCAGTATTTCGAGAGGGGGTTTTTCCCGGCACATATTGCTCAATACGGCAAGAGCCGACGCACCGCACCCATCTATTGGCCACTCTCCACTGCGTCTGGTAGCTACGTTCTATGGATTTATTACGCAGCGCTTTCCAGCCAGACGCTCTACACCGCCATCAACGACTTCGTCGAGCCCAAGCTCAAGCAGGTGAGCGAGGCCACCGTCCAGTTGCGCAACAAGGGCGCCGGCCGCAGCCGTGCGGAGGAAAAGCAGTTCGAGGAACTCCAGGCCTTCGAGCTGGAGCTGATCGAGCTGCGTGACACCCTGCTCAAGCTCGCGCCGACCTACAAGCCTAACCACGACGACGGCGTGCAGATTTCCGCCGCGCCGCTGTGGCCGCTCTTCCGCCACAAGCCCTGGCAGAAGGTGCTCAAGGACACGTGGGAGAAGCTCAAGAAAGGCGAGTACGACTGGGCGCACCTAGCCATGAACTACTGGCCTGAGCGGGTGCGCGAGAAATGCAAGACCGACAAGTCGCTGGCCATCGCCCATGGGCTCGAAGAGATCTACGAGGAGCCGGAAGCGAAGCCCAAGAAGACACGCGGCCGGAAGAAGGGAGGATGAGATGAGCGATGACGCGCCGAACTTTGTCGAACGGATTGTCTGCCTGGCTAATTCCAGGAAGATCGCGGGGCGCTGTGTCGCCGGCAAGCGCCTCGGCGACCGGTCGTGGTTTCGCCCAATCAGCGATCGGCCGGGGCACGAAATTTCCGAGTTCGACCGTCGCTATTCGGATGGCAAGACGGCGCAGTTGCTCGATGTCATCGAAATTCCATGCATCGAGGAACGGCCCCACGGGCACCAGAGAGAGAACGTGCTGATCGACGATCGGTTCTATTGGGAGAAGAAGGGGCGCGCGTCCTGGCAGGACGTTGGTGCCCTGGTCGACCCGGACGCGGACCTTTGGACGAACGGTTTCAGCGCGTACTACAACCGAAACAACCGCGTCCCGGAGGCGCTCATTGACGAAGACGGCGGGTCCCTGCGCTTGATCGAACTGGATGAGATCGTCCTCCATGCGGGCCCCAAGGCCCCGGATTTCGGCAACACGAAGCTGATCGTGCGGGCGAGTTTCGAGCATCGAGGTCAGAGATACAAGCTGGACCTGACCGATCCGGAATATGAGGCAGCCTGCCTCGAACAAGGGGCTGGCGAGTATCACCTCGAGTCGGTGATCGCGTGCGTGAGCCTGTCCGAGCTGCACACGAACCAGAACGGCGAAACCTTCGCTTACAAGCTGGTGGCTTCCATCATCACGCCAGAGAGGGTTGGTGCATGAGTGTGCTGTTCACCGTCGGGCACTCCACCCACCCGATCGAGGTGTTTGTCGGGCTGCTGAAGCAGCACGGCATCACGGCGCTGGCGGATGTGCGCTCGCATCCCTATAGCCGACACTTTCCGCAGTATTCCCAGGAGGCATTGAAGGCTGCGCTTGCCAGGGAGCAGATCGCCTACGTATTCCTCGGCAAGGAGCTGGGAGCCAGGAGCGAAAACCCGGCCTGCTACCGCCAGGGTAAGGTGCAGTACGAGCTCCTCGCCAAGGAGCCGCAATTTGCCGTTGGGCTGGAACGTCTGCGCGCGGGCATCGAGCGGTTCCGCATCACCTTGATGTGCGCCGAGAAGGATCCCTTGGATTGCCATCGAGCCGTGCTGGTCGCGCGTCGGGTTTTTGAGTCCGGTACCCCGGTTGAGCACATCCACGCGGATGGCCACCTGGAGAAGCATGCGGAAATGGAAGCCCGCATGCTCGACCTGCTGAAAATGTCCGATGCGGACATGTTCAGAAGCCGGGAAGAGATACTCGTCGATGCTTACCGCATTCGAGGCGAACAAATCGCTTATGAGGACGAGGCGATGTTGAAGGAAGAGAGCGGCGACAGGAGGCCGGGATGAAGGTATTTACCATCGGTTTCACCAAGAAGAACGCCGAGCAGTTCTTCACGCGCCTCAAGCAACCCGGCTTGGTCAGGCTGGTCGACGCACGGCTCAACAACGTGTCTCAGCTCGCGGGTTTCACGAAAAAGGATGATCTTCGGTTCTTCCTGCGCGAGATCAACGGCATCGACTACGTCCACCGTCCCGACCTGGCTCCGACCAAGGAGATTCTCGACGAGTACAAGAAAAACGGCGGGGACTGGTCCGCCTACGAGCGGAAGTTCATGGAATTGATGGCTCGTCGAAGAATCGAGGAAAAGGTTCCCAAGGAACTCATTGATGGCGGGTGCCTGCTTTGCAGCGAGCCGACCCCAGAGCATTGCCATCGTCGGCTGGTGGCCGAGCACTTGCGGTCACGCTGGGGTGACCTCGAAATCATTCATCTATGACAGCTCACCAGGGGGAATCTGGATAATGGCCATCGCCGATTTCATTCGTGAGGAGATCCTGCGGCCCCGTCTTGCCGCCGCGGGCTGCCTGGTCGTGTATGACGTCCAGGGGCGGTACAAGGACCTGTGCCTGGATCTGAAAGACGAGAAGACCCAGGTGGTCGACGCTTCCGAGAGCAGCATCGAAAGCCGGGAGGCGGCCCTTGCCGCATTGCGCACGGTGGGCCAGCCCAGCTCCAAGCTGCAGGGCGTGCTGATCTATGTGCCAAGCAAACGGCCTGAGACCGACGAGCAAAGGCAGATCGATCCGTTCTCCCCATTCGCCGCGTGCGGGTCGATCTTCCCGCAGGACGATGGCGACGAGTACTTGAGCCTTTGCCTGAAGGCGAAGCCGGATCACCACACGGAAATTCGCCGCGTCTTCTCGGCAAGTGAGGGCGCGCCCTCGTTTGCCGTGATCGACGCGATTGGCGGCGGGGTCAGTTGGCCGCAGTTGCGTGCCACGCTCAAGGCCGATTCGGCGCGCGAGATTCTGGCCGCCTTGCTTCTGCCTTCCGAATCCCAGCTTGATGCGTTGAAGGCACAGGAGGGTTGGGTGCAGGAGGCGCGCGACTTCTTGCGCGCTTCGCTTGGCCTATCGCTCAAGACGCGCGGCAAGACGTGGGCGTCAGTAGCCGACGAGCTTTGGCGCTACGTGCTGTTCAGCGAGTTCGTGTTCGACCTGCCTGAACCGCTTCCCGAATCGCTCCAGGATGTGCCGCATGCGCCGATCGAGGCGAAGCCAGTGGTCGAGGACGTGTGCGACCAGCTCCGCAACGGGCCCAAGACGCGCGCCGTGTACATCGAGCGGGCCGAGGCCATCGAGTCCGAGCTGAACCTGGCGCAGGCGTGCCAGGCTATCGACGACCTGGGCGAACGCGACACCTTCCCGTTCGAAGAGCGCACGTTTCTTCGTGCTGCCATCAAGGGCATCAGCACCGGCGAAACCGACACGACCCGTGAAATCCTCGCGAGGCACAAAGGGTCGGTGTGGCGCGGAAAGGGGGAGAGCCAGGCTCAGTGGGATCTGGTGCGCGCGGGCCTGGCATTGGTGGAGGCGTGCGAGGACTTCGAGCGGCAGTTGCCAGATTACTCACGCTCGCAGGCCGAGTTGCTGGACTTCTATCTAGGGAGCCTGCGCGAGGCCGACCGGTTGCAACGAGAGTTCGAGCAGGCGGTGGGAGACTTTCTCGATCCGCACGGCCTCATGAATGAGGTAGTCCAGCAGGCCCGCGCACGTTATCGAAGGCTTACAGAGCGGGTGCAGGGCCTGTTTGTGAAGCATCTCGAAACCTCCGGTTGGCCCCCCGCCGGCCGGCTGGCGAACGCCGATGTATTCGATCGCCTGGTCGCCGACCGCCTGAAGGAAAAAGGCCGGAAGGTCGCCTATCTGATGGTCGATGCGCTGCGCTACGAGCTGGGGGTGGCGCTGGAGAAGATGCTGTCGGAGGACGGGCCGGTGGAGCTTCAAGCGGCCTACGCCCAGTTACCCTCCATCACGATCGTGGGGATGGCAAGCCTCCTTCCGGGTGCACGCGCGGAGCTCAGTCTTGCCCTGGAGAAGGAAGCGCTGCTGCCCAAGCTGGCCGGTGTGCCAGTGGGCACAGTGGTCCAGCGCATGGATGCGTTTCGGAAGCGTTTCGGCGACCGATTCGCGGAGATGCAGCTCAACGACTTCGTGCGCGGCAAGCCGAAGGTCGCGGAGACGGTCGATTTGCTGGTGCTGCGCTCCACGGAGATCGACAGCCAGTTGGAAAACAACCCGGAATCCACGCTTGGCCTGATTCCTGGAATCCTGAAACTGATTCGCGTCGCACTGCATAAGCTGCGCGGGATGGGCTTCAAGGAGGCCGTGATCGCGACCGACCATGGCTTCTTCTTGAATGCCCAGGCCGAGGCCGGCGATGTCTGCAAGAAGCCAAGCGGTGCGTGGCCCTTCAATGCCCATGACCGCATGATGCTGGGCGACGGTGCGGGCGACGGCCATAGCCTGGTGGTGGCATCCGAAAAGCTCGGGATACGGGGTGATTTCGCGCAAGCCGCGCTGCCGCGGAGCATGGCGCCGTACCGCGCAGGACATCAGTATTTCCACGGCGGCGCATCACTGACTGAAGCTGTAGTGCCGGTACTGCTCGCCAGACTCGATGCCGCCGAGCAACCCAAGATGGCGAAGGTGGCGATCGAACTGTCCTACAAGAACGGGGCGAAACGAATTACTACGCGAGTCCCCGTCATCGAAGTGATACTGGTCTCTGACGATATGTTCTCGCAGGGGATGAGTGTGGAGATTCTTCTTGAGGCCCAGGACAGCAAGGGCAATGTCGTTGGTGAGCCAAGACCTGGCGGCGAGGTGAACCCGGCCACGCGCACCCTGAGCTTGATGCCCGGGCAGCGTAAGCAGATTGCGCTGCGCATGGACCCGGACTTCGAAGGCAAATTCAGCGTGAAGGCGCTCAATCCGACGACGCTGGCCAGCTACTGCGCGCTCAATCTGGAAACGGACTACACGGTATGAACGAGCTGGACGAACTTGACAAGAAACTGACGTCCACCTTCGACGGCAAGGTGGTCCGAAAGGACCTGCTGCACCGGATCAAGAAGGGAACCAACGTCCCGACTTTCGTCCTGGAATTTCTCCTGGCGCGGTTCTGCGCCAGTGATGACCAGGCGGAGATGGATGCGGGCATGGAAGCAGTGCTGGCCACACTGCAGGACAATTACGTTCGCCCCGACGAGGCCAATGCTGCGCAGTCACGGGTGGCGACCAAGGGCAAGCATCGCTTCATCGACAAGGTGCATGTCCGCTATGTCGAGAAAGAGAAGCGGCATTGGGCATCGCTGGAGAACTTCAACTCGCAACGCATCGCCATCAGCGAGAAGTTCTACCGCGATAACGACCGTCTGCTAGAAGGGGGGATTTGGGCCGAGGTCACCATCTCCCACAACGATATCGAAGAGGACGACTACGCGTTTTACATCGAGGACCTGCGGCCGATCCAGCTCTCCCGCTTCGACTTTGAGCGCTACGTCGAGGGGCGCAATGCATTTGGCCGGAACGAGTGGCTTGATGCTGTGCTGCGGTCGGTCGGGCTAGAACCGGCCAAACTCTCGCATCGGCTAAAGCTTCACTTCATTGCACGCCTGGCTGCACTGGTAGAGCCGAATTACAACTACATCGAACTTGGGCCGCGTGGAACCGGCAAATCCTATTTCTTCAGCGAGTTCTCGCCTTATGCCACGCTGATATCTGGCGGCCAAGCGACCAAGGCCACCCTCTTCTACAACAACGCCCGCCGCAAGGTCGGACTGGTGGGTTATTGGGATGTGGTGGCGTTCGACGAGGTGGGGGGAATCAAGGTTCGCGATCCGGACACCATCCAGATCATGAAGGACTTCATGGCCAACGGGCGTTTTTCACGCGGTGCCGAAGTGATCGCCGATGCCAGCCTGAGCTTTGTCGGCAACATAGATCTTTCCGTGCAACAGGTCGTGAACTCGGATCAGCATGACCTGTTCCAGCCGCTCCCGCCCGAACTCGACCTGGCGGTGATGGACCGCTTCGCGGCTTATATCCCAGGGTGGGAGATGCCGAAAAACAGCAGCGAGTTCTTGACGAGCCACTATGGCTTCATCACCGACTACCTTGCCGAGGCCTTCCACTATCAGTTCCAGCACACCAACCGGTACGAGGAGGTGAGCAAGCGGATCAAGCTGGGCAAGGCCATCGAGGGTCGTGACGAAAAAGGCATCAAGAAGACGGTTTGCGCCTTCCTGAAGATCCTGCACCCGAATGGCCAGCCATCTGACGACGAGTTTGAAGAGTACGTCGCCTACGCTGTGGAATGCCGTCGGCGCGTGAAAGAGCAGATGAACAAGCGCAAACCGGATGATGAGTTTGCGCTGATCAATCTTTCCTACTTCAAGGGCAGTGGAGACGAGGTGGTGGTGTTCTGTCCGGAGTCAAAGGACGCGACGGCAACGCAGCGGCCCGCACGGCGACAGCTTCATCAGGAGGACGTCTCACTTGATCGAGGGGCTCAGACGGCGCCGCTTCCAGTCACTCCAGCAGAACCGCCGGTTGTGCCTGCTGATACTACGATGAGCCCGCCCGAGACGGTGGAAGAACTCAAAGAGCAGCATTTCACGATACTGTATGGCGATACCGGATACAGCTACGAGTCGATCATGGGGCCGTACCTGCGTGGCGCAAAGACGGTGATCATCGAAGACCCGTACATTCGACTCCAGCACCAGATTCAGAATTTCGTCCGCTTTTGCGAAACAGTCGTGAAGGCGGGCACCGTCAGAAAAATCACCCTTTTCACCGGTTACGACGACAACACGCAGCTTGCCGACATTGCGGAAAAGCTGGACGAATTGAAGCAGAGCCTTCTGGAGCTGGACGTTGAGCTCGAAGTGAAGCTCAATCCCAACATGCATGACCGGGAAATCAGGCTGGACAACGGCTGGGTCATCAAGATTGGCCGCGGCCTGGATTTCTATCAGAAGCCCGGTAGCTGGTTCGAGGTCGGCGCCAACGATTTGAGCATGCGCAAGTGCCTCGAGACAAAGGTCGACATCTTCCGTGCCTGATGATCAGGACGTGGTTATCCGAGGAGAGCGCTTTCCGCCTCGCGTCGCGCTACCAGCCCTGGTAGGACTTTACCGCCGCCATACACCCACCGCCGCAGCTCGTTGACTGCGCTTGACCAGTCGCGCTGGTTGACGCGCCGCCGCAGCGTCGAGGTCTGCAGCCGCCCCGCGCCGAGGTTGAACGTGAAATCCACGATGGCTGCGAGCCGGCCCTCCGGCTCGGTCGCCAGTACCGGACAGTAGCGCAGTGTGGCGGCGAGCGCGGTTCGCAGATCCTGGGCCAGATAGATCTCGCCCTCGTCCTCCGTGATCGGCGGATGGTCGGGCTTGCAAAGGTGACCGTAGCCGATGGTCCAATACCCTGCCGGGCAGATGTAAGGGTGCGCGAGACGCTGCGGATCGTGCTTGGGAACACGATGGAAGCCCTCGAAGCGCTTGGCCAGGTCGATCGCGGCCGACGGGACTTCGATCACGGGCGCACCCGATCGAACACGCGGCCGAGGAACCAGAAGTTCAGCACGCCGGCCCACAGCGCCTGGTCCGCCTCGGTCCAGGCGGCCTGGATGGCCGGAATCCACTCCACACCCGCATCGACCGCGCCGACGAAGGCGGCGGTCTTGGCCGCGCAGTACAGCGTCATGAACCAGTAGGTGATGACCGGCCGCACGCTGGTGGAGAGGGCGTCGGCCCACCGCACACCGGACCGCTGGCCCTGGGCGGCGACGGCCTCGCGCAAGGCCTCGACCGCGCCGCTGTTCCAGGCGGCCTCGCCGGCGGCGCCGATCTCGGTCATGCGCTGGGCGCCGCGCAGCTTCTCGAACTCCAGGGCCTTGTCCTGCATCGCCAACTCGTGGCCGCGCTCGCCCTTGCGGTCGAGCCATTTGAGAATCTCGGGCGCCAGACGGAAGGCCCCGCCGAGGAGGCCGCCGAGCAGGGTCTCGATCATTGGCCACCTCCGAACACCTTGAGTTTGATGACGGCGCCCGCGACCAGAGCCAGGAGGAAGCCGGTGGTGACGAGCCGAATCACGGTCTGCCAGGCGGTGTGCTTGGCGGCGTTGAAGGCTTCGAGCAGGCCACGCAGCTCGCGGATATCGTGGGCGGCGTCCTCGCCGTCTAGGCCGACGTCGGCCAGGGCGCGCCTCGCGCCGCGTTCGGCGGCGCGTGCGAGCAGCTCTTCGAACTCATCGCGCGGCATGACGACCATGCCGTCTTGCAGGGTGGGTGGGCTCATTGCTGGTCTCCGAAAACGAAGAACCCGCCGGGCGGCGGGTTCGGTGGATGAAGGAAAGGGAAGCGATCAGACGGCGATACCGGGGCTCCAGCCGGTCGCCTTGTAGACGGAGAGCACGCCCTCGTCCTCGACGAAGCAGGTCCAGCCGATCTTGGGGACGTGGTACTCCCAGACACCCGCGATGCGCACCGCGATCTGGTCGGTGCGACCCGCCCAGGCGCCGGTGGCCGCTGCCGGGATGATGTAGCGATCGCCGTCCACGGGTGTCGCGGGCGGGGTGGCGAGGTCGCGGTCCTTGACCGACAGCCCCACCACTGCGCCGAGGCGCTTCAGGTTGGCGTCCATGCCGCCGTTCCAATTGTGTTCGCCCTGGGCCCAGCCGTAGGCGAGGCCGAGGTTCGGGTCATTCAAAGCCATCAGGCACCTCCGTAGTAGTCGCCGTAACGCAGGCCGTAGCCGGTACGGTCGAATTCGATGACGTGTTTCTGCCAGGACACGTGGCCGTCGCGGCTCGCCTCGATCTCCACCTTGACGAGCGCGTTGACGCGCCCGAGGCCGGAGTCGGCGAGCTCCTCGGCCTGCGGCCAGGTGGTAGCGTTGCCGGTGATGCCGCTCACCGTGCGCGCGAGCTGCCCGTTCTCGTTGTAGAAGCGCACGGTGACGGTCTGGCCCGCCTCCGGCGTGATTGCCCCCTCGGTCTGCAGGACGAGGTAGGCGGTCTGGGACTGGCGGTTGCGCGTGGCCCAGCTCACGTTGATCTCGCCGGCCACCGCGGTCGGATAGCGCTTGCCGTTGATCTGGGCGTTGCCGGGGCAGTACGGACGGATGAAGCGCTTGTCGAGCGGCAGGCTCATCTCCGTGGCCGCCGCCTCGGGCAGCGTGCCGCGTGTGGTGCGGGTGAGGAGCTTCACCGCTACCCGCTCGCCGGCGACGTACTCGGGCGTGAGGTAGTGTTGGTGCCCGTCGACGAACCAGATGCGGCTGCCTGCGGGGTGGCTCGCCGGCACCGTATCGAGCATCCCGCGCTCCAGGGTGACGGTCTGGGTCGCGAGGTTGAGCGACACCACCTTGAGCCATTCGCCGTCGATCACCGTGAGTCCTCCGGCAGACACCTCCTCGAGGCCGATGCCGGAGGTCAGTCCCACGCTCACCTGAACGGCCGACTGCGGCAGCATTGCCGTGAGGAGCGCGGTGGGCGTGAAGATGCCGAAGCCCTTGTCGGCGAAACTGCCGCTGACGCGGGCCAGCGCCTTGAAGCCGAAGGCGTCCGACGAGGGGCGCGAACCGCAGGCTGCCACCAGGCCGTCGAGATCGTCGATGTCGCCGAGCAGGCTCTGGGACTCGCCGGTGAAGTCCTTGACCACCGACCAGTACGGCACCTCGAACAGGGTCTGGTGGGGGCACGGCGCCGGCAGGCTGGTCGGCTCCGTCCAGCCCGAGGGGGGCGGCGCCGAATAGACCGACTGCGGCAGGCCGAAGATGTCCTGCACGCACTCCACCCGCACCGCGCCGTTCGCCAGCTCCCCGTAGGCGATGCGCGCGACACGCATCACCATCTGGTCGATGCCGTAGGGCGGCCAGGAGAGCTTCACCACGTCGCCGATGTTGAGGCCGGATGCCTGGCGGTTGGCGACGAAGGTGCATTTGGCGAGGCTGCTTGAGAGTTGCTTCAACTCGCGCATGGCCACCCGGTTGGCCAGCTCCGCTCGGCTGATGCCGGGGTAGTTGACCGTGGTCGCCACCACGCCGCCGTTGAGCTGCACGGCGGCGATGTCCTGCACCGTGACGCTGCCGTCCTTGTCCGTGGCGCCGTCGCGGTAGACGACGGTCAACTGGTTGGTGATCTCGCCCCAGGAGGGCCGCGTGAACTCCTCGATGCGCAGGATGTTGCCCGGATCGAAGGTCGGCAGGCTGGAGAGCGTGTAATCGGCGCGCGCGAGCTTGAGGGTGAAGAGCCCGGTGCGCGGATGGACGTAGAGCAGCCCGTCCACGTGCCTGAGCACCGACAGGATGAAGTCCTCGATGGTCTCTTCCTTGTTCCACAGCAGCGACAGCCCGAAGCCCTCGGCATGGAGCGCGTCGGCGGCCCCGGTGAAGCTGGCGTCGTCGATGTCGCTCGTCGGGTAACCCATGCCCCACTCGCCGTTGGTGAGGCACTCGCGCACGATGTGGGCCGGGTTGGCGTCGCCGGAGATCTCGGCCTTGGCCGCGTACCACTGCCTCGGCACCCGCTTGGCGCGCACCGACCATGGCTTGATGTAGGGGTTCATGGCCGCCACCCACACCCGGCGCAGGATCAGCGACACCACGCCGCGGAAGGCCGGAATGTCGGCGCCGAGGCGCTCCTGCAGGTAGGCGTTGCGTCCCTGGGTCGGCCCGCCCATCAGGATGTCCACCGGCCCCTGCACGCCGCCCTCGCGCTCCTCCCCGCCGAAGAGATTGGGGTTGTCGATGGTGATGGTGGTGTTGCCGGTGACGTTGCCCGACCAGGCGACGCGCTCGCCCACCCGGATCTCGTTGATGGCGTCCAGCGGGCCGTGGCACAGGGCGAGGTGGGCGCCGAGGCCGTACCAATATCCGACCGTGTACTCCTGACTGCCTTTGCCGCCGCCGCTCATCCTGCCTGCTCCTTCTGTGCGCTTCGCGCATCCCTCGCTGCGCTCGGGACCAGCACTTCGTGCTGTCCTGCGGCCCTTTGGGCCTTGTCGGCTTCCTCGGCGACGCGGATCGCCATCGCGTCACCCGTGGCGCGCAGCCAATCGACCGGAACACCTCGCTCCACGAACTCGGCCCAGGTGTGGCTGCGCCCCTCGAACCAGCGACGCATGCCGCGGGCGCAGTAGCCCAGGGCGCGGGCATGTTCCAGCCGCGCCAGCACGCTCACTTCTTGCCCCCGGAGGACTTGCGGATCGGCCGCACCTGCACGTCGCCGTACCAGACCACGTTGGGCCCGGAGATCACCCGCGTACCGAACAGCACCGGGATGGGGGCGTCCTGGGAGGCGATGGGCACGTCCTTGTCGCCGATCTGGCCGGGCTGGGCGTCCTGCACCTTGGGGCGCGGCGCGAGCAGCGCGGACAGTACCGTGGTGACGACCCAAATGATGATCTGTTGCCACATGGGAAAGCCTCACACGATGGCGTCGCCGGTGAAGGGGTTCTTCACCGGGATGAAGGGGAAGCCGCCGAAGTTGTCCAGGTTGCCGAACCTGTCCTTGCAATGCGCCATCGTGTGGTCGCAGCCGGCATAGAGCTGGACCGCATCGCCCGCCGTGAGGCCGACCATGGGAGCGACCAGGGTGAGGTCGATCCCGGCGTGACCGACGATCATGCGCGCGCCGGCGGTGGTGGCGAGCATGCCGCCCACGAAGTAGCCGTCCGGCCGGCTGGCGGCGACGGCGACCTGGACGGTCACGCCGCTCACCGCCGCTACGGTGCCGTCCACGCGGAAGCTGTCCTTCAGCGCGCCGCATCCGCTGGAGTACAGCACGTGGCGGCACAGCAGCTGGTAGCGGGCGCGCAAGCCCGGCCGCTTCAGGCTCGAGGCGATGGGCTCGCACTTGAGGGTGGCCTCGGCGCCGGACAGCCGCGCGCCGGTGATCCGCCCCTTCCAGTAGGTGATGAACTCGGCGTCGCCGACATGGCGCCGGTAGAGGGTAACGCTCACGACACCCTCGGGCGGGGCGGCGAGAAATAGACTCGCCACGGCCAGGTCGCGCGGCATGCGGATCTCCAGCCCCAGCCGCGCGAGCTCGTTGCTCTGCTCGAGGCCGCCGCGCGAGATCGTCGCCGGCTGATAGGTCTCGGATTGGTAGTCCACCGCCGTCTGCCCCGAGGTGTATAGCCAGCGCTGCGCGCCCTGGGAGAAGCGGTAGAGTTCCTGCGGTTGTCCGCCGTGGGCGGACTGTTCGATGCCCAGATAGCTCATGGTCCTAGCTCATGATCTCAACGTCCGGGTGGAGAGCTGCACGCGCGCCGTGGCGTCCGTCTCCCAATGCAGCTCGACCGCGTCCTGGTCGAGCCGGGCCAGCTCCAGGTACGAGACCTGCAGGAACTGCTGGGGCTCGAGGGTCACGCCCAGCGGCGCGTCTAGGGAGAGCAGCTCCTCGTCCTCGGAGATCTCGTTCGCCCCGGTGATACGGCGATGGAAGGTGCCGGCCGTGGTGAGGAGCCGCAGGTCGCGCCGCAGGGGATCGGCGGCGACGAAGCGGGCATAGCCGACGTTGCGGACGACGAGGCCGGCATCCGTGGCCGCCACCGTGCGGCTGACTTCGAGGTCGGACTCGAAGGTCGGCAACCAGCAGGGATTCGCCCGTCCCGCGCGCGCGGCGAGCCAGCCCCGGAAGGCGGTCGCCGCGCTCCGGTCGGTGAGCAGCCAGGTCAGCGTGCGGCCGATGAGCGGGGCGCCCGACTCGTCGTCGAAGGTCGGCAGTCCCGTTCCGTAGTCGATGAGTGAGAGCTTCCTCCGCCACCTGTCCTCGAGGTCGGTGCTCCGGTCCGGCCGCCAGTCGAACACCCGGTAGCCCTGATAGGCCGGACCCGCGTCGGCGACCGCGGGCGCCGTGATGTCCTCGACGCCGAAACGGCACCGGCCGACGGCGATGGTGTCGGTGGGACACGCCACGGCCGCCTCGCCCTCGAGGCGGGCGAGCCGCGCCGGAAACACCCGCGTACCGGCCGGCCAGCTCCCGGCCAAGGGGAGCTTGAGGGTCAGCGTGTTGCCGGCGATGGAGAGGATCTCCACCGCCTCGTGCCGTGTGTTGGAGCGCCACAGCACCGCCAGGCCGCCCGCGTGGTAGTCGCTGTTGGCGGCATCCTGCACGGTGAGCGCGGTGCTGCCGACGGCGGCCTCGCCCGCAAGGGTGGAGACGTCGGTCCACACCGGCAGGCAGTAGATGCGTGCGCCCCAGGCGAACAGCAGATGATCCAGCACCTGGGCGTCCCGGCCCTCGATTAGGAATCCATACTCGAAACCGCGTCGCGGCAGCTGCCGCAGGCGCACCCGCTGCTCGGTGCCGTCGTAGGACTCCAGCACCTCGGTGAGCCATTCCAGCCGCTCGGTGATCCCTTGCGACCAGTCCGGACGCATGCCGAAGACCACCACGCGGCGGCCGGTGACCACCAGCAGCGCGGTGAGCCCGCCGGCAAAGACGAAGCGGTAGGCGGCGTCGATCACCGGCGCCCCGCGCGTGCCCGCTGCGAAGGTGTAGAGGCGCGATTGCAGCGGCCCGAAGGCGAGCGGCGGCGCCGGCTGGCCCGAGAGCAGCAGCCCGTCCGTTCCGGTCTCGTCGATGGCATCGAGCGTCTGCGCGTCGAACCGGGCGTTCCACACCTCCAGCACCCGCTCGACCGGGCTCACCAGGTTGCCGAGATCGATGGTCGAAGGGATGACGTGGATGCGGTGGTACCAGTCGGCCCCGAAGGCGGGCAGCAGAGCGCCGTTGACGCCGAGCCGCAGCTCGTCGACGGGCTGGGTGTCGAGCCGCGTACCCGGACGCGCGATCGAGCTCGCACTCGGGTCGAAAGGAAAGGCGACCGGCACGCGCTCGGAGACCTCCGGCGAGCGCGACCAGGTCGGCGGCTCCTGGCGGGCGGCACCGGGCAGGATGGAACCGGGAAAGGTCGGCATGATCCGCTTAGGGCTTAGGGGATGAGTCTCACGGCATAGCCGTGCACGCCGCTTTTGCCGTTCTTGGAGTGGGCCGGGAAGGCCATCCACTGCTCGGCGCCCAACGCGAAGGCCTCCGCCGGCGCGTAGTGGGTGATGTTGAGGTAGCGCAGGTGAGCGGTGTGGCCGAAGGGCGAGAAGAAACCGGAAGGCCGCGCCACGAACAGGTAGAACGGCAGCATCGGCGTCACGCCGTTCAGGGTGTTGGGCACGTGGCCCCACCAGTAGCGCGCCAGACTGTCGCGCGGCGTGCCCGTGCCCCGTTCCCACAGCGCCTTGGCGAGCTTGCCGGTGAGCGCCCAGTCCTTGCAGACCGAGTGCCAGTCGGTGGCGCCGTCCACCTCAGCGAGGACGAAGTTCGCGCCGCCGTAGTACTTGTAATCGTTGAACGGCAGGCCGAAGTGCCGGTCGTGGTCGTAGCCGAAGACGTAGTCGTTGAAGCCGCTGTACGTATAGGTGTAGGCGTCCGGACCGAACGCGCCCGACACGAATGCCCCGCCGCCGTAGCTGCCGAACGTCGCGAGATCCCCGAAGGCGAGATGGTGATAGACGCCGGGCGAGACCTCGGCGACGAGCATGATCAGTTCGGGCGTGGCGGCCGAGAACAGGTGGTAGGTGTTGGCGGTGCCCACCTCGAACAGGCCGCAGGACTCGGCGCGGTAGCTCGTGGTGTTGCTCACGTAGCTGGCGTTGACGATCGATCCGGGCTGGTCCCACCAGGGCCTGCCGGCATCGAATCCCGTCGAGCCGATCAGCCAGATGCCGGTGATGGTGTTGTAGCGTGTAGAGAGGCGCTCGTTCACCGCGGAGCGCAGATGGACGTAGAGCCCGCCCTTGGCGAGCGACAGGGTCTGCCCGGTGCCGTCTGGGGCCCAGCGTAGCTGGGTCCAGCCGTTGGCCACCGCGAACACGCGCAGGGCGTCGAGCAGCTGATCGGGGTTGGCGGAGGTGCCGGTCTGGTAGGCCATGGTCGTTTACTCCAGGCGCAGCGCCCAGTAGTCGCGCACGCTGGTGCGATACACGTTCTGCACCACGAGGTGGTCCACGCCGCCCACCGTGATCAGGTTCTCGGCGGCGTTGTTGAATCCGGAGACGTGATAGACACCATCCAACTCTCCGAAGAGGTCGTGATCGGTGCCGGAGTTGTATTGCGTGAGCACCACGGGCGAGAGCACGTAGGTGCCGTCCGGCGCCTCGCGCAGGTTGCCGAGATAGGTGTAGTTCGTCGGCCAAACCGGGCGCGGTCCGTCATAGCGATACTCGGACGACGAGTAGGCGAGGTTCTGGAACGGCAGCCAGGCGCCCGAGGGGCCGCGCAGCATGCAGGCGGTGTTGGCGTTGTTCTGCCCATCCTCGCCCGGGTCGACGAAATGGCGGTGGTTGGGCGAGGTCACGCTGTAGTTGCGGCCCCGCTGGCCGGTCATCGAACCGCCGACGAGCAGCGGGTACGGGTACTGACCCGGCGTCGCGTAGGGCAGGACGAAGCCCAGGTGCGCCGCCTGGTAGACGGTCGAGATCTTCGCCACCACCACGGCACGTCGGCCGTTGGCCACGAACCAGTACGGGATCGCCGTGTTCCAGAGCGACATCATCGGCAGCCAGCCGCTGATCGCACCCGGTTGCGTGTAGAAGTCGTTGGCCGGGTTGAAGCCGATGAAGCCGTTCAGGTCCCACATGTAGTAGCCGGCCGTGGCGTTCTCGTAGGCCCGGATGCCGCAGTAGATCTCCTCGGCACCGGCCAGGCCGGGCGCCTTGAGGATGAGCTCTTTCGTGGCGGCGTCCGTCGTCCAGCGCAGCGCCTGCCAAGCCTGGCTCGCGGCGACGAGGTCCGGATGGCCGGTGAGAAAGGCGTGGAAGCGGTCCAGCAGATCGCGGTAATCGCTGGCCGTGCCGATTTCGAACGCCATTTACGCAAGCACCTGTCTGACGGCTCCCGCATTGCGTTGCAGGATGTTGAGGATGGTCTTCTCGCCCGCGGACGAGTTGAGGTAGTCGGCGGCCATCGCCGGGTCGATCACGTTGACGATGCGCACGCCCTGGCCCTGCGGTTGCGGGGGCGGCGTCTCGGGCACCAGCCCGCCGGCGGCGAAGGCGAGCCGGGGCCCCTGGATGCGCGGTCCGCCTGAGAGACCGTTGATCGCCTCGAGGAACGCCACGCCCACGCGCTTCACGGCGGCGGCGTTGAGCACGTACTCGCCGGCGGAGAGCCGTGCCGGGATCGAGTCGCTGGTGGAGGTGCCCGGGCCGGTGACGTAGCCGCCGCCGGCGAAGCCCTGGAACAACGACGAGACCAGCGATCCGAGGCTTCCACCGCCCGCGCCGCCGCCTCCGAACAGGCTGCCGAACAGCGCCTCAGCGAGCTTCTGCGAGGCGATGCGGTTGATGGCGGCCAGCACCGAGCGGGCGAAGTCGGCGAAGGCGTCCTTGGCCGATTTGGCGCCGCTGCCGATGGCCTCGAACATCTGCGCGAAGCCGTCCTGCACCGCCCCGTCGATGGCGACCGCCACGTCGTCCACCACGAGCTTCACCTGCGCGATCTCGTTTTTCCAGGTCTGTACCCGGGCGACGGCCTCCGGGCCAATGGCCGCGGCGGCGGCCTCCAACTGCGGCAGGAGCGCATCGAGCGATTCGCCAGTCTGCCGATGCAGCGCGAGGATCTGGCTTCGGGCCTGGGATTCCGAGAGCAGGCCCGACTGACGCTGCAGGTTGATCGACTCCTCGGATGCACGCATCCGGGCGAGCGCGTCGTTGAACTGGCGCTCGTAGTCGGCGAGATCGGCGGCCGCCGATTTGACGTCGATGAGGCGCCCGACCGTGGCCGCGCCTTCGGTGTCGCCCTCGGCACGCAGCCGCTCGATCAGGGTCTGGTACTGCCGCTCGACCGCCGCGCGTCGATCCTGACTGGTCGCGGCGCCGGTGAGGTCGAGCAGTTCGTCGCGCACCTTGGCAAGCTCCTCGCGCAGCTCGCGCTCGGCCTGGGCGGCCTTGCGGGCATTGGCGACTTCGACGTCCGCGCGCTTGTCGTTGAGGACGGTGAGCTCCGCTTCGAGCTTGGCGACCTCGGCTTTCGCCTTGAGGCGTGCCGGTTCGTCCTTGCCGGTCTTTTGCAGGCGCTGCTGCTCCGCGAGCGAGACCTGCACGCGCCGGATCTCCGCATCGATCTCCTGCTGCTCGATCCGGGTCTTGGCGGTGTAGTAGTCCTTGAGCGAGATCAGCCGGTCTTCTAGGGATGCGTCCAGTGCCCGCGCCTGACGGTCCAACCCGTCCTCGAGGAGCTTGAATTCGGCCTCGGCCTGGGCCTGCACGAGGGCGAGCTTCGCTGCTTCGCCTCCCTTGTCGGGGGCGGACAAGGACTGCGGCTGCGGACGGCCGAAGACGCCTGCCTGGGTTGATTCGGGGCGGATGCGCCGGGCGATGGCTTGCGCGGCGTCCCCGACGTAGTCGCGCGTGACGGCGTCGCGCACGGCTCCAGCCAGCTCCTTCCCGAAATCCCGCACCTCGCCGAGATGGCGGCCGAGTGCTGCGCGCAGCGCCTGCATCGAAAAGTCGCCGCTGAAGGCCGCTGCCACGTCCTGGCCCAAGGCCTTCGCCAGCTCTCCGATGTCGGAAAAGGCGCTACGAAAGCGCTCGACCAGGAAGGCGGCCGTGATGCCGACGGCGCTGCCGATGGCGTTGAACGCGCCGATGACGACGTTCGCCATCGCGCGGACGGCCGTGCCGATGGCGTTCAGCGCGCCGACCATCGCCTCGCGCACGCGGGCCCAGGAGAGATCGTTGGTGCCAACCAGCCTTCCTAAGGCGCTGACGACTTCGCCGACCTTCTCGACGACCAGGTCCCAGGCGGCGGCGACGATCTGCTTGATCGAGGCGGTCCTGCCGCCGAACTCGACCACGGCGTCGCGCGCCGAATAGAGTGCGCCCGCGAGCAGCCCCGCGGCGGTCACGATGACGCCGATGGGCCCGCCCAGGAGCGCGAGCACCCCGCGCAACAGACCCGCCGCGCGACCGAGCAGGGACGTGGACCCTACTGCCTGAGCCACGGCACCGGAAGCAGCGGTGGCTTGCAACCGGGCCTTGGCCGCCTCGGCGACCAGCGCGCTGGTGGCAAGCCCCTGTGCACGTGCCTGAGCCAAGGCAGCATCGGCGAGCCGCACCCGGGCGAGCGCCTCGGCTTCCAGCGTGCGCAGGTTGGCCAGGCGCGCAGCCGCTTCCGCCCGGGCGGCAGCAACACTGGTCGCGAAGGCGCCTGCCATCCGCCCGAAGGCGGCGACCAGCACGGCACCGGCCAAGTCGATCAACAGCTCGAGATGCCCGGCGACGAGTTGGATCGCCTGCGCCAGTCCCGCCGTCAGACCCGAGCTCGCGTCGCGTTCGCCGAAGGCTCGCTGGAAGGCGTTCCTGAGGCGGGTGAGCGCACCCGACACCGTATCGGGGAGGCTCGCGTACTCCTCGGCGAGGCGCGTCCGCTCCTTGAGCAGGGCGTCGAGCACGGCCTTCGAGGTGATCTTGCCTTCCTGCGCCAGGGCCCGCAGTGAGCCGAGCGGCGCGCCCATGCCGTCGGCGATGGCCTGCGCCAGGCGCGGCGTCTGCTCGATGACGGAATTGAACTCCTCACCGCGCAGCTGGCCCGAGGCGAAGGCCTGCCCCAGCTGCAGCAGGGCACCGGCCGCCGCGTCGCTGGATGCGCCGGAGAGCGACACGGCCTGTCCGATGGCATCGGTAGCCGCCAGCACGTCCGCCTGCGAACGCCCCAACGCCTGCACCGAGGGTGCGAGCCGCGCATAGAGCGTGACGGTCTCTGCCAGGGGCGCGCGGTTTTTCTGGGCGATCTCGAAGAGGGCCGCGTCGGCGCGGTTGAACTCCTCTTGCGAGGTGACCGCGAGCTTGAGGCGCGCCTGCAGGTTCTTGTACTGGTCGGCGACCTCGACCAGTTCGCGCACCCCCAGCCCAAGGCCGATCGCGCCGCCGATACGTGAGAGCACCTGGCCGACCTGGGCGGCTTCGCCGCGCAGGCGGGCGAGATTTCCCTGTACGGACTGGAAGGCCCGTCGCGTCTCATCGACGGCGGTGATGAGGATCTGGGCACGGTTACCGGCCACGTTCAAACCTTCGACATTGCTTTACGGATGGCCGCCGTCAGGCGGGGAAGATCGCCTCGCACCGAGCGGGCGAGGTCGAACCGTTTTCTCAAGCTCACGCGTCGCACGAGCACGGCGATGGGAATCTCCTGGCCGCGCCGCACGCGCCTGGCGCCGGTGCGCTCCCGCTCGGCACGGCGAAAGCGCGCGAGCGGCCGGGCGTTCTCGGCGATGTTCTCGGCCATCAGGATCTGCCGGCCGTTCTTCTCGATGAAGAAGGCGTTGCCGGAGCGCATCAGGGCATCGATCACCCGGGCGAACGCCTTGCGCCCGATGCGCCGGTGCTGCGGCAGCAGCGGGACGAGCATCCGCCCTCGGATCGTTCCGCCCTGTTCGTGGATACCCAGCCAGGGCACTTTCGAGCCGATGTAGAGGGCCGGGAATTCCTTGGCCTTGCGGTCGAACACCTTGGCGTGCATCGAGCGGAGGAACTTCGGCTTCACGACCTTGAAACCGGCGCGCATTTCGCCCCGCGCCCGCTCGGCCATCGCCTTGCCGGTGTCGCGCATCGCGCGGGCCACGGCGGTGTGGATCGCCTTGCGGGTGTCGCCCTGCCAGGCGCTGAAGCGCCGCCGATCCAGCAAACCGTCAGCGACCAGATCGATCTTCATCACGCATGCCCCGATGGAGTTCGGCCTGGAGCTCACGGATGCCGTCGCGACTGCCCTGGGCGGCAGCGGTCATGACGGCAAGCCGGGTGGCGAGCCGTTCGTGTTCGAGGCGGCGATCGGCGGCGAGGAAGGTGTTCAGCTGGCCCAACGTGTAGCCGAGGATGTCCGGGTAGCGGTGACCGCCCCGAATCAGGCGGGCGATGGCGTCAGCCCAGCCAGACGGCCGTTCAGACGCTGCGCCAGATCGCCGACTTTCGGCGCGATCCGGCGCACGAAAAAATCCGCGTTCACCTCGAACACGGTCGCCGCCAGGGTGATGGCATCGTCGAGGGCCAGCGCGTCCACCCACTCGCGCGGTTGGCGACTGGCGATCGCCAACGCGGTGAGCAAGGCATCGCCGTGGTCCGAGAGCAAGGCGAGCCAGTCCGGCTCGTCCGCCAGTCGTTGCGCGAAGGGCTGCACGGCCTTGAGCATTGCCGGCAGCTCGCCGAGCACCAGCGGGCTGATCGCGAGGCGTTGGCCGGCCAGATCCACAACTTGAGGCTGCGGCACGAGAACATCCAGATCGGAAGCACTCATCGTCATCCCCCTCACAGCAGCACGATGCGGCCGAACTGGCCGAGGTCGCCGGCGGCGGGCTTGAGCGTGTCGGCCAGCACTTGGCCCGAAAGCTCGAACTTCAGCAGCTCGTCGGTGATGACCGAGAGCTCCTTGGCCGGATTGATGGCCACGCGGTAGAGATCGATCACCACCTCGCGGTTGCCGTCGGCGGTATTGAGTCCCTCGAAGCGCACCCAGCGCTCGGGCAGCGGCTGGGTGAACATCGCGGTGACCGATGCCGTGCCGTAGGCGTAGTCGGCCTTGAAGGGCTCGACGTAGGGTCCGCCGGTGGCGGCGTCGAGGATCACCAGCGAGCCGTGTTTGGTGTTCACCGAGTACTGCGCGGCCGGCAGGGTCTTGGGGGTGGCGCTGGAGTCCTTCACCACCACCGAGGAGACGTCCTGCTTGGCGAGCAGGTAGAGGCTGCCGGGGGTGACCGGGTTCGGCAGCGCCTCCGCGGTGACCGTGCCCGGGGTCTGGGCGGTGGTGGCGCCGTAGAGGGCGAGCGCCAGGTTGGTCGCGATGAGCTCCTCCAGGGTGCAGGCGAACTCGCCCTTCTTGGTCTTGATGAGCTGCAGATCGGTGAGGCGCTGGCCGCTCACCGACTCCTGGTGCTCCAGGGTCTCCACAGAGAGGGACACCTTGAGCTCGGGCACGTTGCCCACGTAGGCCAGGCCCTGCGGGTTGCCGAGTGCGTCGCGGGCGCCGATGTAGACGCGCCCCTGTCCGGAAAAGTAAGGCATGGTCAGTCTCCTTTACGGGTCTTGATCGGGGTCTGGGGTTGAGGGTCGGCCGGCCGCGCGGCTCCGCGCTCGATCAGCCATTGGGCGGCTGCCTCGTCGAGATCGAGGATCTCGCCGGGGGAGTGGAGTCGGCCGGCGTGGGTGTGCGGTTCGATGAGTTCGATGTGCATGGTTCCTTATCCTTGTCGGGTGAGGTCGGAGGCTAGGGTGCGGTAGCGGATCTCGTAGCGCGCGGGCACGGCCAGGGCTTGGCTGTCGGCGTCCTCCGTGTCCCACTCGCAGTCGATCTCGCGGACGCCCAGAGCCAGCCCGCCGAGGCTCGGCTCGGCCATCAACGCGCCGTGCGCCGCGACGATGAGCGCGTCGGCCACGTCGAAGGCGTCGCCTTCGCGCGCGAGCGCGACCAGCCTCAGCGTCAGGGCGCGGTCGAGCCGGTCGTTCGCCTGCGCGAGGACCTGATCGCCTTCGATGAACAGCAGGAGCGCGGGGCTCGCCTCGCGCGAGAGCGGCACGGTGGGCTGGCGATGCAGCGGCGTCGGTGCGATCGCGGGACCGATACGCGCCACGACCGCCCGGACCAGGCGCTCGCGGACGGAGGACGTCATGGCCGGGTCAGCTTGGCCTGCATCTCGGAGCCGTCGCGCAGCTGGCGGACCTCGCGCACCCGATACGGGCTTCCCGCGATCTCCACCGTGTCGCCGGCGGCGAGGGTGAGCCAGGCGCTCGGGTACTCGAGGTGGTAGTCGCGGTTCAGTGCGAGCCCGTCGAGCGCCAGCTCATCCGGGGCGCTGAAGACGCACTGCACCGTGAGCGAGCCCACCACGACGTCGGTGAGCAGCCCGGCGCGGCCGGCGGCCTCGTAAAGATCCGTCACCTGCGTCATCACGCTGCCGTCAGCTTCACCAGCACACCGGGCCGGTGGCACATGGGCAGCGGGTTGCTCTGGGTGTGTAGGTCGGTGCCGCGGTCGAACTTGCGCGGCTCCTGCTTGGCGTAGAGCGGCAGGCCCAGGGTGTTGACCGTCTCGTTGAAGTCGGCGGGCGCGACGTAGGTGGCGAAGGTGTCGACGGTGCCGAGCGGGAAGCAGTGGGCCTCGCCCGCCGCGATGAAGCGCCGGGTGGTGCCGGAGGCGTCGCTCGCCTGGCCGCGGTACTCCTCGAAGGTGATGCCGCCGAAGGTGAAGCCGCGGCGCATGTCGTTGATCAGCACCGCGCCCTGCTGCCAGTTCTTGTAGGCCTCCTCGACCTTGGCGTGGCCGGTCAGCGCGTCGAAGAACTCGGGCGAGCACAGGCAGTGCACGCCGGTCGAGAACTCGCCCGAGAGGTTGTCCTCGATGTGGCGCAACACCTCGGCGCACTTGCCCTTGACGTTGGTGTTGGCGTTGCCGAGGACGAAGTTCACGCTCTTGGGCGTGATGCCGAACTCGGTGTAGAGATTGACCAGCGGCGTGGCATCGGCATCGAGGATCTCGCCCTTCAGCGCCCCCATGCGCAGGTGCTCCAGGGTGATGGCGTGCTTGTTGCGCATGGTCTCCAGGTGGCGGGCGAGCACGCCGGCCACGCTCTCGGTCTCGGTCTCCTGCCCGAAGCTGCGGATACCCTGGACCTCCTCGGGCAGCACCACGTCGTCGTGCGGGATGTGGGGCACGACGAAGGCGCGCATCGCCCGCTTGCCGCGCTTGCCCACGGTGCCGGGCGAGCCGGGCGGCAGGGTCGGCAGCAGGTTCAGCACGCCGTGCATCTCCTCCACCACCACCTGGCGGGTACGCACCGGCTTGATGGGGAACAGGTCCAGGGTCTCCAGCCGCCCGTAGCGGTTGGGGATCAGGTTGATGGCGGCGGTGAGGCTCGCCATCGAGAAGGCGGGATTGGAAAAGGGATTCTGCATGGTCAGGCTCCTTCACGAACGAGGATGCCGCGCGCTTCGAGGGCGGCGATGGCGGCGGACTGCTGCGCGGGCGTCAGCCCTGCGGGCCAGACCAGCGCATGGCGGGCGACGATGGCGTGGCGCGCGACGATGACCGCATCGAGGTCGGCGGCGGTGGCGTCGGCGTCGACGATCAGCACGCCGGCGGGCAGCTCGGTGCCGTCGGTGGCGGCCGGATCGAGCGCCTTCAGCTTGTTGGTGGCGGTCTCACGGCCGACGACGCTGCCCAGGACGAGGCTCTGGCCGGCGGCGACGGTGGCGAGGTCGCGCGAGTACAGGTTGGGCGCCTCGTACTTCAGCAGGTCGCCCAGGTTCATCGGTTCAACTAGGGTCGGCATGGTTCACTCCTTTCCGGTGAGGTGCTTGACCGCCTTGATCAGCGGGTTGTGTTCGGGGGATGCGCGGTGTGCGGCGTGCGCATCCGGATGGATCGCCGAGCCGATCTCGGGGCTTTGGGTGCGGGCGGCGAGCAGCGCGCGGCGGACATCGGTTTCCGAAAGACCTGCGGCCAGGAACTCGGCGGTGCGCTCCGGGCAGCCGCCGATCTGGCACAGCTCGGCGATGGCCACGGCCTCGCGCCGGTCCGCCACGGTGGTGGTGGGCGTCTCGGGCGCGGGCGCCGCGGAGGCAGCAGCGGCGACGAGCGTCGTCTCGGGGGTTTCGGGGGTCGGATCGGGGGATTGCATCGGGTCGTTCTCCTGTTTGGCGTACGCGGAACCGGGACGCGTGCGGGGGGCCGGGTTCCGCGAACGGCCCTGCGGGTTCAAGAAGGTCGCGAAGACGGCGAGCAGCTGGTCGCGGCTCGCCACGGCGTCGGCGAGCCTGCTGCCTATCGCCTGCTCGCCGAAGAAGAGCCCGGCCTCCGTGGCGCGCACGGCGTCGGGGTCCAGCCCGCGCATCGCGGCCACGTGCCCGACGAACAGGCCGTAGAGGCGGTCCACCTCCGCCTGGAGGCGCACCAAAGCCTCCTGGTCGAGCGGCTCGTGGGGCGAGAAGTCGTTCTTGTGCCGGCCGGCGGTGATCGCCGTGTAGCGATAGCCCTGCTGGGCGTCGCGGACCGACTGGTCGACGTGCATGGCGATGACCCCGACCGAGCCCACACCGCCGGTGCGCGTGACGGCGAGATGCGAGGCGGCGCAGGCGATGGCGTAGGCGGCCGAGAAGGCGGAGTCGGCGGCGATCGCCCAAACCGGTTTCACGGCATCAATCGCACGGATGCGCTCGGCGAGCTCGAACACGCCGCCCGCCTCGCCGCCGGGGGAGTCCACGTCGAGCAGAATGCCGGACACGGCAGGGTCGGCGAGCGCGGCATCCAGACGGGCGCCGATCTCGCCGTAGCTCATGAGTCCGGAGGCGGCCTCGAGGCCCAGGGTGCGGCGCACCAGCGTGCCGTGGATCGGAATCACGGCGATGCCGGGCGGTGCCGCCACCTCCGGGCTCGCGGGCATCACCGCCGGTACGGCGGCTTCCAGGTCGGGCAGACCGATGCGGGGACCGAGCACGGAGAGGATCACGTCCAGCTTCGAACGCGCGATGAGAAGCGGCGTCCCGTAGAGACGGGACGCCAGGTGTACGAACTGCATGTCAGGGTGCCTTTCGGTCTTGCGGCGGCGCCGGGTCGGAGGCCGCCGCAGGTGGGTTGCGGTCGTGGCGCGGGTCGGAATCGAAGACGAGGCCGAGTGCATCGGCGCGGGCGTTGTCGGCGGCGATCTCCCGATCCACGTCCTCGGCGTCGTAGCCGAAGGAGGACACCGCCTCCGAGCGGGACAACAGCCCCGCCCGGATCGCGGTGAGCATCGCGTTGAACTCCTTCTGCGGATCGACCCACTGCCAGCCCTGGGGAATCCACTTGCAGGCGAGCCAGGCGCGGCGCCGCGTGGCGTCCCGGGCGAAGCCGGGGAGCTCGAGTCGTCCCTCCAGCACCGCCTGCGCCATCCAGGCGCGCCACACCGGGCGGCAGAGCTGGTGGACGATGACGCCGTGCTGGATCGCCTCGCAGCGGCGGCGAAACTCCAGCAGCCCCGCGCGGATGGAGGAGTAGTTCACCTGGGTGAGGTCGCCCGTGAGCTGCTCGTAGGTGACACCCATCGCGGCGGCCACCGCGCGAAACTGCTGGCGCATGAACTCGGCGTAGGAGCCGCCCACGTCGGCCGGCTGCGAGAACTTCACGTCCTCGCCCGGTTCGAGAATCTGCAGGGTGCCCGGCTCCAGCCCCGCCAGCGCTACCCCCGAGGCATCGGCCGGCCCTTCGCCCATCAGGGCGTCCTCCGGCTGGTCACGGGTGACGAAGCCGGCGAACATGGCGGCGGTCTTCTTGCGCACCAGTTCCGCGTCGTCGTACTGATCGAGCTCGTTGAGCTTTACCAAGGCCCGCGCGAGCCAGGGCTCGCCGCGGATCTGGCCGGGACGCAAGGGCCGGAACAGATGCACGATCTCGGCGGCGGGCACGCGCACGGTCTCCATGCCGCTGCCACCGGACATGGGCGCGAGCAGTCCGTCCTCCGGGTGCGAGCGGTACAGGTGGTAGGCCACACGCCGCCCGAGCCGGTCGAACTCGATGCCGGCGCGGATCACGTTGCCGTTGTCGGCAAGGCGATTGAGCGTCACCGGCAGGTGCTCGGGCTCCAGTACCTGGACCTGGAGTGCCACCGCCAGCCCGTCCTCCGGCCGCCGGTAGCGCAGCCGAACCAGCGCCTCGCCGCCTTCGAGCATGGCGCGGCAGGCCAGGGCCTGCAGGCCGTAGAAGTCGGTGAGCCCCTGGGCATCGGCCTCCTCGGACCAGTCGCGCCAGAGGGCCTGGATCGTCTCGCGAAGGCTCGGGTCCTCGACCAGCGACTGCGGCTTGATGCCGGTGCCGATGGCGTTGGCCACGAAGGCCTCGATGCCGGCGGCCGCCCAGGCGTTCCGGCGCACCAGGTCGCGGCTCTTGGCGCGCAGCTCCGTCTGCGTCGTGAGCAGCGCGGCCACCGCGCCGGGGTTGCCCGGCATCCAGGCGAGCGCGCGTCGCCCGGAGCCCACGCCGTCGTAGGTGGGGGTCGCACCGAAGGCGAGCTTGAGGCGGCTCCAGAAGCCCATCACAAAACCTCCGGGAGAGGTTTTGGACGCGCGCCAGCGCGCCCGTCAGGGGGCAAAACAGGGATGTTTTGCATCACAGCCCCTTGCCCGTCGTGACCCGGATCTGGCGCAGCTTGGGTCGGCCCGCCTCGCGGGCGAGCGCCGCATCCACCTCGCGCAGCGCCCCGCGCAACTCGTCCACCGAGCGGTACTCCACCGTCTTGTCGCCGAAGGTGACGCGCCGCTCGCCGCGCGCCAATGCCCGCTCCAGCGCCTCGCGATCGGCCGCTGTGTAGGCCATGGTCAGACACCCGCCAATGCGGCCAGCTCGAGGACCAGCTCGGTCTGGGCCGTGTTGCCGTTCTTGAAGGCGATGCGCGCGAAGCGTCCGATGGGCCGGCCCTGGACGGTGAAGTAATCGCTGCCGCCGTTGGGTTCGTACCAGGCGACATTCGCGTCCGGATGGATGCCCGCCGCGGGCAACCAACGCACGCCGTCGATCGAGCTCTGGATCTCCATGGCTTCGTTGCGCGAGGCGGCCCCCGCCTTGCGGGCGACGACCAGCGTGTAGGGATGCCCGACGCCGAGGTCGACCGGGTCGGTGGTCACGGAGGCTGCACGCGCCAGCGCGCCGATCGTGAAGACCTCGACTCGGGAGGCGGCCACCGCGCCGGCTCCGTCGGCGGCGAGCAGTCGCCCGAACGCGTCGCAGGCGATCGGCCGTCGCTCGTCGAGACCGGTCTCCGGGTTGTGAAAAATGCCTTCGATCACGCTCATGTTCAGCTCATCCAACGACTCTTGACGACGGACCGGCGCCGGATGCGTCGGCCCGAAACGACGACGCCCCCGGAGTCGGGGGCGTCTTCTGCGGTTACGGTGTGTTCGTCCTGCTCGGGCGGTGCGGCGATGCCCAGTTGTCTTTCCATCTCGCGCCAGTGGCGCTCCTCGAAGCGGTCGAGACCGCTCGCTGCCGCGGCGGCGCGGGCGTACACGTAGCAGTCCAGCGCCTCGTTGCGCTCGCGTAGCTTCTGCCACTCGCGCACCGGAAAGCCGTTGCGGTCACGGCGGGTGATCAGCTGCTCGGCGCAGAGCTGCTGGATGTACTCGGCGTCGACCTTGGGCAAATGGACGAAGCCCGCCGGGTAGATCGGCGTGGTGCCGTCGTCGGCCACATCCGCGCTCTTGCGCAGGTTGTTGTAGAACTCGAGCTTGGCGAGCCCCACCGCCACCGAGTACACCTTGATGCCCCGGCGCAGCTTCTTGCCGCCCTGCGAGACATCGACGGCGGTGGGCGTGCCGATCAGGGCCGCGCCGCGCGGCACCCCCTTGATCGCCATCAGTCGACTGTCCCGGCAGGCGCGCACGAAGGCGTAGGCCTCCTGGGTGGCGAAGCCGGTGTCGAGCGCGAAGCGCGCCAGCGGAACCTGGTTGCCGGATTCGTGCGTCCAGGTCTCGTCGATCAGCTCGGACAGCCGCTTCCACACCGCATCCCGCGCGGTGTCGCCCATCAGCACGCGGTGCTCGACGAGCCAGGACGCCTTGCCGCGCCCGAAGGCCCAGATCGAGGTCTCGATGCGATCCTTCTGCACGTCGGCACCGCCCACCAGCAGCAGGCCGCCCATGGGGACGGTGCCGATGCGGTAGTCCTCCCGCCGCTCGATCAGGCGCTGCCAGTCGGGCGCTTCGCCTTCCTCGACCCAAGTCTCGCCGAGCTCGGTGTTCTTGAAGGTCTTGATCGCGGCGGCCGAGCCGGACTCCTTGCTGACCGCACTCTCCCACGCGCTCGCGATGTCGCGCCACGAACGCCAGCCCACCGGGCTGTAGAGCGACGAGAGATGGAAGCCCGCCGTCTTGACGCCGTTCTCCGGCGCCATCGCGCGCCACTCGCCGTGCTCCAGCATCCAGGTCTTGTGATGCTCGGCGATGGGCGTATCGCAGGACTCGCACACATAGGCCGCCGTCTCCGGCCGGCCCCTCTCCCAACGCAGCTGCTCGAAGCGCAGCCACTGGCGGTGGGAGCAGTGCGGGCACGGCACGAAGTAGCGGCGCTGGTCGGATGCCTCGTACTCGCGCTCGACGGCGCTCGCCCCGGCGATGGTCGGCGTCGAGACGATGAAGATCTTGCGCCGCGCGAAGGTGCGCGTGCGCGCCTCGGCGAGCGAGATCGCATCGCCTTCGCCCTCGACGTCGAGCGGGTAGCCGTCCACTTCGTCGAGGAAGAGATACCGCACCGGCATCGAGCGCAGGCCCACGGCGCTATTCGCGCCGGTCATCACCAGCACGCCGCCGCGGAACTCCTTGGCGAGGATGGTGTTGCCCGAGTCGCGCGAGCGTGCCGGGGCGATCAGCTCGGAGAGCACCGGCGACTCTTCGATCAGCGGGTCGATGCGCTGCTTGGAGTTGCGCTTGGCCATCTCCACGGTGGGCCAGACCGCCATCATCGGCCCAGGCGCGTGGTGGATGACGTAGCCGATCCAGTTCGAGCCGGTTTCCGTGGCTCCGACCTGTGCGCCCTTCATGAACACGACGCGCTCGACCGGCGAGGTCGGCGACAGGCAGTCCATGATCACCTTGAGATACGGCGTGCGGCTGGTGCGCCAGCGGCCCGGCTCGGCCGAGGCCTTGCTGGAGAGCATCCGGTGGCGGTCGGACCACTCGGACACGGAGAGCAGCGGATCGGGCGTCAGTCCTTCGCGCCAGGCGCGCTCGATGGCATCGAAGCCATCGTAGACGAAGTCGTCCATCAATCGACGCGGACCTTCAGTTCACCGAGCTCGGCGAGGTGCTCGCGCACCGCCGCCTCCAACGCGACGTGCAGCGCGTGTGCGTCCATGCCGAGCCTGGCCGCCATCTGCGCCGAGATGCGCGCCGGCCAGTTGAGCCAGGCGTCGCGCTCGGTGCGCGCGAGCTTGAACACGTGGGCGATGGCCTGGTTGCGATCGACCAGCTCGCCCTTGAGGCGGGCGAGGCGCACCTTGTTGGTCTGCGCCTTGACCACCTCGTTGACCGTGCGCGCCTGTAAGAGCGAGGTGCCGCCCGCGGGTAGCCCGGCGGCGAGGTTCGGGGCCGGATCGTCCGACACCCGCACCTTCGCGGCTTTGGCGCTCGTTCCTTCCTTGGGCGGCTCGGAGTTCCTTGCCCAGTCGCGGTCGGCCTTGTCCGGATCGATTGTGCCGTCCGCCTCGGGCGTGATGCGCCCGGCGCGGATGGCTTTGTGTACGGCGGTGTCCGACACCCCACGGTGGCGGGCGTAGGCGCGGATCGACAGTCCCATGGTCTCCATCAAGCATTGGCGCCGTCCCGCTCGGATTCCGCTTGGCTTCGCTCGGGAACAGCGCGTTCATGTCATCACCATCAACGACACCCCGAGGAGAAGCACATGACCGAGCAAGCCGAAAAGGACATCGACCGGCAACTGCAGCAGATCGCGCTGGATCACCTGTTCATCGACACCCTGGAAACGCGCAACAGCGACCGGCTGGACTTCCACGAGGTCAGCGTCTGGGCCGTCAAGAGCGCCTTGATGGCCGCCTACCAGGCAGGCCGGCAGGCCGCGCGACAGGGCTGAGAAAGCAGCGGAAAGCGCTTGGCTTCTCCAGAGAACAGCGCGTTCATGACCACACCATCAACCCCCATGAAGGAGCATCAGATGAGCACCATCCAACTCACCCCCGCCCAGCACGCCATCCTGGCCTACGCCGTCGAGCACACCGGTGGCAAGATCGAGTGGTTCCCCGACAACGTGAAAGGCGGCGCCCGCAAGAAGGTGCTGGACGGTCTCTGCAATCGGGCCCTGATCACCACCATTGGTCCCGACTGGTTCGTCGCCGCCGACGGTTACGAGGCGCTGGGGCGCCCGCGTCCCGCGCCGGCGCCGGCGCCGGTGGAGGCAGACGCGGATCTCGAGGCGGAGGTCGCAGCCGCCGAAGCCACTTGGGCACCGCAGCGCGCCGAGACCAAGCCCCGCACCCGCGAGAACAGCAAGCAGGCCCAAGTCATCGCGATGCTCCGGCGCCCGGAGGGCGCGACGGTGCGCCAGATCTGCGAACTCACCGGCTGGCAGGCGCACACGGTGCGCGGCACCTTCGCCAACGCCTTCAAGAAAATGCTGGGCCTCACCATCACCTCGGACAAGCCCGAGGGCGGCGAGCGCATCTACCGGATCGCGTGATTCGAGCGGAATGGGAAGCCAAGCAGAAAACGCTTGGCTTCCCGCGCCGGCAGCGCGTTCATGCGGGTGTCGCAACCATCCACGCCAAGGAGCACAGCATGAAACCCACCCGCGCCATCCTCACCCACAGCAACTACGACGCCGACGACTACGCCTACCTCACCGCCAAGGGCTGGAGCGATGACGAAATCCTGGCCCGCTGGAGCGAAGAGGCTGCGCACGGCAACGGACCCTGCCACTGGGAAAGCGCGTCGGCCCGCGCCAAGCTGGCCGTCGTAACCGGTCGCCAGCAGGCGATGCGAGAGGATTGAGATTGAGCTTGGCTTCCTGATCGAACAGCGCGTTCATACGGGTGTCGCAACGATCAACGAAGGAAACAACGATGACCACCGCCAAAACGATCCCCGCCACCCGCAACGAAGCCTGGGGCTTCTGGGGCACGATGGACGCGCACCCGCAAGCCGCCTGGCCCATCGCGATGAACGCCATCTCCGACGCCACGGGACAGCCCTTCGAAGCGGTGCGGGCCTTCCTCGACAGCCGCCATGGACGCCACTTCGCGGACGAAGTCCTCAACCGCATGCATGCGGGCCATGCCCTCCACGACGCGATCCGCGCCGCCACCCGGCAGTGGATGGAATGGACCATCGGACGCCGCACCAGTAAGGACTACGGCATCCCGCGCGGGCTGCCTTATCTGACCGGGTTCGTGATTCACTGCGAGATCGTCGAGGAGGAAGTCGCCGCCTGATCGAACGCCAGGCCATCCGATTCTCGGGTGGTCTGCTTGCCCGTCCAGTCCTGCCAGCGCCGCACGATCACGTCCGCATACTTCGGGTCGAGTTCGATCAGGCGCGCCACGCGCCCCGACTTCTCGGCGGCGATCAGGGTGGTGCCGGAACCGCCGAAGGGATCGAGCACCACGTCACCGGGACGGCTGGAGTTGCGGATGGCCCGCTCGACCAGCTCCACCGGCTTCATGGTCGGGTGCAGATCGTTCTTCGCGGGCTTCTTGATCTGCCAGACGTCGCCCTGGTCGCGGTCGCCGCACCAGTGGCGCTCCGCGCCCTCGGGCCAACCGTAGAGGATCGGCTCGTACTGGCGCTGGTAGTCGGCGCGGCCCAGCGTGAAGGTGTTCTTCGCCCAGATGATGAACGTGGACCAGTGGCCGCCGGCAGAGCGGAACGCCGCCTGCAGGGTATCGAGCTCGCTCGACGACATGGCGACGTAGATCGCGCCACGCGTGTGGGCAACGAGCAGCGACAGCGCGTCGTAGAGAAAGTCGTGAAAGCCTGCGCCGAGCGCGTCGTTGAGAATGGGACGGTGCTTGCCCCGCAGCTTGTCCTTGGCGCTGTTGGCGTAGTTCACGTTGTACGGCGGATCGGTGAAGACCATGTCCGCCCGCTCGCCGTGCGGGAACAGCTGCACGTAGGTCTCGGCCGTGGTCGCATCGCCGCAGACCAGGCGGTGCGGCCCCAGCCGCCAGACGTCGCCCGGCGTGGACACCAGCTCTTCCGGCATCTCCGGGACGGCGTCGTCCTCGGTCTGGCCCTCGTGCTCGGGCTCCTCACCGGCCAGTAGCTCGGCCAACGCATCGGCATCGAAACCGGTCAAATCGAGGTCGAAGCCTTCGTCCTGCAGTGCCTCAAGTTCGATGCGCAGTAGCGCATCGTCCCAAGTCGAGAGCTCCGCGAGGCGGTTGTCCGCGAGCACCAGTGCCCGTCGTTGGGTGGGCGTCAGGTGATCGAGCACCACCACCGGCACGGTGGGCAGGCCCAGCTTGCGCGCGGCGGCGAGCCGCCCATGGCCCGCGACCAGCACACCGTCGGCGCCGACCAGGCAGGGATTGACGAAGCCGAACTCCGCGATGGATGCCGCGATCTGGGCGATCTGCTCGTCCGAGTGCTGGCGGGCGTTCCGCGCGTAGGGCAGTAGCTTGTTCATCGGCCAGTGCTCGATGCGCTCGGCGAGCCAGTTCATGCGGCCGCCTCCGCCGTCTCGCCCAAGCGCTCGGCAGTAACCTCGGCGAAGGGCTGGCCGGTGGTCGCGAGCACCGGCTCCATGCCCGGGTGGTGCTGCAACCACCGGCGCAGCGCGACGTCGACGTACTCGGGCGCGAGCTCGATGGCGCGCACTTTGCGGTCGGTGAGTTGCCCGGCCAACAGCGTGGTGCCGCCGCCGGAGAACGGCTCGAAGACGATCTCGCCCGCGTCGGTGTAGGCCTCGATGAAGAACTTCGGTAGGCCCAGTGGAAACACCGCCGGATGGTCGATTCCCTCACCGATGCGGCCGCGCTGGCGCGTCACCTCGACGACGGAATCCGGGATGCGGAACTCCTGCATGGGCTGTCCGGCGTGGTTCCACTCGCCGACCTTGCCATCCTTGGCGCGCATCGCGGTGGATGACCCATCGGCGCGCAGATGCGTCTCGTGACCGGCCCACTTGCAGGGCACGATCTTGTTCGGCTTGCGCGCCTGGCGGTTGAAGTGGAACACGAACTCGTGGCGCGGCGCGAGGCGCCCGGCCCAGTCGCCGGGCACGGTCACCGACTGATCCCAGACGTACCAGCCGAAGCGGCGCCAGCCCTGAGTGCGCATCCATTCGATCCAGCCGTCCCAGTACGGCTGCCACTCGCCGTCGCGATGGACCAGGCCGAGGTTGACCAGGATTTGCGCGTCCTCGTGCAGCGCGCTGCGGGCGGCGCCGAACACGCCCTGCATGAGCGCGTTCCAGTCATCGATCCCGCCGGTGGTGTAGTCGCGCTGGTTCGCGTAGGGCGGGCTGGTGAACAGCACGTGAGCTCGCTCGCCATCGAGGAGGCGCGCGACGGCAGCAGCGTCGCTGCTGTCGGCGCAGAGCAGCCGGTGTTCGCCCAGTATCCACAAGTCGCCTGGCCGCGTGACCCCAACCGTGGGCGGCGTGACGTCGTCCTCGTCCGCGTCGGCTTCCGGCGCGCGCTCGTCCTCATCGGCGGACGGTTCCGTCTCCTCGATGTGGTCGAGCAGGCCTTCGATCTCGGAGGCAGAGAAGCCGGTCAGGTCCAGATCGAAGCCGGCGTCGGCCAGCTCCGCGAACTCCAGCGCCAACATGGCCTCGTCCCAGCTGGCATCGAGCGCGAGCCGGTTGTCGGCGATCACGTAGGCGCGTTTCTGCGCCGGGGTGAGGTGCGCGAGCTCGATCACCGGCACCTCGGTCAGCCCCAGCTTGCGTGCGGCCAGCAGCCGGCCGTGACCGGCGATCACGCCATGCTCGCCATCGACCAGGATCGGGTTGGTCCAGCCGAACTCGGCGATGCTGGCGGCGATGCGCGCGACCTGCTCGTCGCTGTGCGTGCGCGGATTGCGGGCGTAGGGGATCAGCGTCTCGACCTTGCGGTACTCGACGTTGAGTGTGTTCAGGATCGGAACCTCGAAATAAAAAGCCCGCCGACGGAGGACCGTGAGCGGGCTTGATGTGTATCGGGGAGTGCAAACCGCAAACCGTGCAAACCCCGGTTTGCACTCTGACGCTAGAAAAGCGTCGCGCTCCCGCCCCCCGCATGGTTTTTCGGCCAGGAAGGACCCATCGCGCTCGGCGGGTCGGATCGCGAAGGCAGAAACGACGAAGGCCACGGATCGCTCCGTGGCCTTCGCACATGCTTCTCTCGCGAGGTTAGCGAAATCCTAGCGCAAAAACGGGTGAAGTGTTGCACGTCCAAAATGGCTCGAAACCGGCATCGCTCCGCATCCGCCCGCATTGCTTGGACCGCGTTGGAAACGTCCCGCAACTTCACTCATGAATGGCTGACCACGGTCCGGCGGGTCTGCTCGTTCAGACGGCAGGCGACGATGTCGAGCGCCTTCTGCCACCGCCGCCAGGCCGTTGTGCGGTCACAGCCGAAGCGCCGGCAGATCTCCCGCCACCCGCGTTCCTCGGCGCGCATCCAGACGAGATGGCGCTGCTCCTCGGTGAGCCACAGCACCCAGCGCATCGTCTCCTCCATGCGGTCGATGGCGGCCGGGTCGGGCGGAAAGCGGTACAGCACGTCTTCGCCCGAGTAGGTCTCCCACGGCTGGCGCAGGATGGCCGGCCAGGTGTTGAAGTAGCCCTGGACGCGTACCGGCGGCAGACGCCGCGCGGTCTGGGCGGCCTCCCGGAAGCGCTCGGCGACGTCGTCAACGCTCCACATGGCCGTCTCCCTGGCGACCGTAGAGCCGCTCGCCGATGCGCTTCACCAGCTCCCGCTCGATCCAGTCGAGCCGCTCGTCGTCGAGCGAGACCACCAGGATGCCCTGGTCCCGCCAGCCGTCGCGTTTTATGGCATCGACGTCCGGGCGAGTCGGTTGCAGGCGCCCGAGGGGGCAACGATAGTGGGGGCTGGGCGCGTTCATGCCGGCACCTCCTGCGTCGCGATCGCCCACATCAGCAGTGCCAGCGCGTCGGCCTCGTTGTCGTCCGCGGGCCGGAAACCCAGGGCCTGCATGGCGGCCACCATCTCCTGCTTGCCGGCGTTGCCCTTGCCGGTGGCGTGCTTCTTGATCGTGCCCACCGGCACACCCTGGTACGGGATGCCGTGGTGCTCGCACCAGGCGGTCAGCTGGGCCATGAAGCCGCCGTAGGCGTGTGCGGCATCCACTCCGGCGTGGCGGCGCACCTCCTCGAAGTACACCGCATCCAGCCCGTCCGCCGATGGCTTGACCTCGGTGAGCCAGCGCTTGAAGCGCAGATAACGCATGCCGCCGCCCTCGAAGCGCCGGGGCTTGAAGGACTCCGAGCCGCTGGTGATGGAGCCGTCACGGCCGAGCAGCGCCCAGCCGGTCCGCGTGCCGAGGTCGAGGCTCAGGATGGCCGTGCCCGGTCCCCGATCCCGACCGTCGATGCCGGGCAGACCCCTTCGGGTCGGGGGAGAGGACACCGCGTGTTCCTCTCCCCCCGAAGGGGGGAGGAAGTTTTCGCCAACTTGGAAATCGCCGCAAACCCAGCAACCACGCGGGTTTGGGGAAGTTGGCAAGTTGGCGGCGTTGCCAACTTGCCAATCTGCCGACAACTCCGTAACGCGTTGATCAGTATGGGGTTCAAGTTGGCAGGCGTTTGCCAACTTGCCAACGTCTCTGAAAATCGGGGGGAAGTTGGCAGCGGTTTTGCCAACTTGGCTGTGCGTGTTCATGCGGGCTCCTCGGGGTCGTTCAGGTCGTCTTGGTAAACCCACACCTCGGGGTTCTCGACCGGCAATGCGGCCCCCGATTGCGGGCATTTGAAGTGGGTGGGCAGCACCGGCAGTTCGCGCAGCGATACTTCGCCCGTGTCTGGATCGGGCTCGCCTAGACCCAAGCGCAGCACCATTGCCTCGACGCACAGGTAGCCGAACTTGGTGCGGGCGGGCGGCAGGCTGTAGTCCTGCGCGTTGCGGAAGTACTTGATATAGCCCTGGGTCGAGAGCGCGGAGAGGCGCTCGCGGATGGTGCGCTCGCCGCCGAGCCCCGCCTTGCCCTCGAAGCTTTCCGCGAACTGGTTCGCGGTGTAGCAGCGCCCGTGGGCCGCCTCGTCGAACAGGATCTGCAGGATGGCGTCGCGCTTGCGCCGGCGCTCGGCATCGAGGCGCTCGCCGTAGTCCTTCATCACCAGCCGCTCGTTGGCATCGACCTCCCGCCACTCGCCGCGGATCTTGTCCACGTGCATCGAGGGGATGGCCGCGCCGTTGCGCAGCTCGAAGATCAGCTGGCGCGTGGTGCGCGTCTCGTCCGGGCGAAACAGCAACATGCCGGTGGTGTAGTAGCCGCGCAGACTCCCGGCCCCGGCCAGGGCCTGGAACGGGTCCTCCTCGAACTGCTTCTTGCCGAGCTTCTTTGTGTGGTGGGCCAGCACGACGCCGGCGTCCGGGTTCACCGCATCGCGCAGGCGCTCCACCCGCTGCGACAGGAAGAACAGCATCGCGGCGTTGTCGTTCTCGCCGCCGGACTCCCCGCCGTCGAAGACGTTGCGAATGGGGTCGATGGCGATGATGTCCGGCAGTTCGTCGCCAAATGCCTGCTTGATCGCGGGGATCACCTGGGCCAAGCCAGTGTCGTCCAGGATCAGCCGCAGCTGCGGCGTGGCGACGAAGTTGACGCGCGCCGCCCCGATACGGCTGGGTGGGAGGCGGATCTCCTTCACGCGCTCGCGCAGGTAGTGGTACTGCACCTCGGCCTGCAGGTAGAACACCCGCAGAGGGCGCGGCGGTGTCATGGCGAGGAAGGTGGCGCCCGCCGCCATGTGCGTGAGCCACGCGAGCAGAAAGTCGCTCTTGCCGACCTTGGGTGCTCCACCGAACACCAGCAGTCCGCCGGGCGTGAGCACGCGCGGTGCGACGAGGTCGGGTGGCAACGGCGAGTCGTCGTCGAGCAGCGTGCCCAGAGTGAAGGTCGGCAGTGCCGGCGCCGCCGCCTTGACGTTCCTGCGCTCGCCCTCACGAATGAAGGCGGCGCAGTCGAATCCCTCGGCCACGGCATCGGCCGCGTCCCATTTGTCCGGTTTGTCGGTCGGCGGAACGAGAATAACGACTGACGCCGCGCCCGCCGTCACGCAGGCGCGGGCAGCGTTCTCCGCGTAGTCCCAGCCGGGGGCGTCGCGATCCGGCCAGATCAGCACGTGCTTGCCCGCGAGCGGCGTCCAGTCGGTCTTGTCGATCGGCGCCCGCGCGCCGTTCATGGCCGTGGTCGCCGTGATGCCCGTCCCGATCAGGGCGCAAGCCGCCTTCTCGCCCTCGACCAGCACCACGTCGCGCGCCTCGGCCACGGCCGGCAGGTTGTAGAGCGGACGCGGGTCGGGGGCGCGCCACATGCGGGCGCGCACGTCCCAGGGGCGGTACTCCTTGCCGGTGGGCGGGTCGTAGCGGTAGACGCAGGCGATGAGCCGACCGTCCGCCGTGCGGTAATCCCACTTCGCGGTGTAGGGACCGAGCTCGTCGATCGGTGCGCTGCGGACATCCGATGGCTTCGCTCGGCCGATGGGCGGTGCGAGCCCGAGCCATCGGCGGATCTCGTCCGCGAGGCGGGGAAAGTCGTGCCGCGCGGAAAGGCCGCGCGAGCGCGCCCATAGATCGATGACGTCTCCGCCTTCGTCGGAGGCGAAGTCCTTCCACAAACCGCGCCGCTCGCCCTCGAGCTCGACCACCAGGCTCTTGCCCCGGTTGCCGTCGACGTCACCGACGTAGAACCTGCCGCCGCGGATGCGGCCCTGCGGGAACAGGTAGAGCAGCACGGCCTCCAGGCGGTCGAGCAGGCCCCGGCGCAACGCCTCGGTGTCGGAGGGCGTCTCGCCATGCTGTTCGGGGGCGTCGTTGTAATCGAGCCAAATGACGTCTGCCATCAAGCCGGTCTCCAGCAGCGGTCCTGCCAGGGACACGACTTGCACTCGAAGTGGGTCGGCGTGGTGGCGTGCCGGGGCAGCAGCTCGCCGGCCTCGGTGGCGGTGATGACCCGCACGGCCCGGTCCGACATGCGCTGCGCGAGCCCGCCGTCGAACGGCACGAGCTCGAACCAGATCTCCTCGCTGTCCTTGTTGATGGCGGTGAACAGCGCGGGATTGCTCGCGATGCCCGGCACGGTGCCTTCCATGTACGCTTGGTAGACGGCGAGCTGGGCGGCATAGATCGGCTTGGCGCGGGCCACGCCCTGCTTGACGGTCTCGCGCCAGGACTTGTCGTTCATCGTCTTGCACTCCCACAGCGCGGGCCAACGCATGGAGAAGTCGAGCTCGATGTCGGCGGGGCCGGCGGCGAGGATGCCGTCGACGTGCCCCTGGATACGCCCGCCGGCGACGGAAAAACCGAACTGCCCGCCGTCGGCCTTGCGCGTGTAGAGCTCGAAGCCGGCCAGGCGCAGCCAGCGGATCGCCAGATCCTCCAGGACATGGCCGACCTCGAACACCCGCAGCACCCGCCCGGGCAGATCGCGGCCGGGATCGACCGGCGCCTGGGCGTACTCGTACTGCAGGGCGCGCTCGCAGGCGACGCCGAGCCGCGAGGCACCGAGGTAGGTTCGGGATGCCTGTGCTGCCCGTTCACGCGCCAGCGCTTCGTCGATAACGGCGTTGACGCGCTCGTGGAGCTTGGTGCGGTGGTTGTAATCGAGCATGGCCACCCCCCTCAGAACGGCACGTCGTCGGGCGTGATCTCACGCAGGTTGTCGAAGTAGGCGGTGAGCACCACGTCGACCAGTTGCAGGACCTCCTTGCGGCTGTAGGCCGACAGCGGCCGGTCCATGCCGATGGACGCCACGTACTCGCCAAGGCTGGGCAGCACGGCCTCCATCGCGGCCTTCTCGTTATGGGTGGGATCGATCACGACGCCGCCTCCCGCCTTCAGTCGTTGCAGATGAATGTCCTGGCAGTGCATGGAGCAGAAGCGCTTGAACAGGGGCTTGCCGTCCGGCGCACGCGGGCCGTTCCTCGGCGACAGCCAGCAGAAGCCGCGTCCCTCTCGTCCGCAGATCGCGCATATCACGCCGCCCTCCGGTGTTCGTCGTTGGCCGCCAGCACGAGGCGCTGGATGGACGACTTGTTGAACTGGAAGGCGAGCAGCGCCGAGGCCTGATAGCGCGTGAGCCCGAAGTCGGAACGCATGGCCTGCGGCAGGTAGCGCAGCTGCTTCTCGGTGGGCGGCTCGTTGAGCCAGCGGCGCGTCTTGTGGGCAGTGTCGAGGGACTCGTTCTCGTTCAACCAGTCGTCCGCGCAGGCCATGCAGACCGTGCGATCGCCCACCGCCAGCAGACGAGGCTGCAGATCCTTGCCACCGCCGACCGCGTGCCAGCGGCCGTTCAGGAAGAAGACGCCACCCCAGGCGCCGAAGCCAGTAGCCATCAAGGCGTCGTCGCAGCCGAAGAGATCGCACCAGCGGAAGTTGGAGCGCTTGAGCAGGTCGATCTCCGTCATGACGAAGTCGTCCATGGCTTCCGCCTGCTCGGCCGGATCAATGGTCCACTCGAAGCCGCACAGCGGGCACTCGCGGCAGCCGAGCGGCACCGTCGCCTCGCAGGATGGACACTCCTTGGTGGGCGCCTCGCCCTGGTGCTGGTGGCCGTCCAGGTTGGCCTCCTGCTCCAGCGAGCCGTGCATGAGCGTCGCGGTGCCGAAGTCGAGCACGATGCAATCGGTCTTGACCACGCCGGGATGCTCGGCCGGATCGACGGTGCGAAGCCCCCGCCCGATCATCTGGGTGAGCGTCGACTTGTGGGAGCTGGGGCGCAGCAGCACCACGCAGGAGGTGGGCGTGTAGTCGTAACCCTCGGTCAGCACCGCCACGTTGACGACGACCTGTGCCTCGCCGGTCTCGTATTCGGCGAGCCGCACCTTGCGCTCGGCGTCCGACAACTCGCCGTGGATCAGCACGGCGCGGGTGCCGGCGGCGACGAAGGCGTCGGCCACGCACTGCGCGTGCGCCACGGTGGAGCAAAACACGATGGTCTTGCGGTCGCCGGCCTTCTCACGCCAGTGACGGATCACCGCGTCGGTGATCGGCGTCCTGTTGAGGATCGCCTCCACCTCGGTCATGTCGAAGTCGGTGGCGGTGCGGCGCACCTGGGCGAGCGCCGACTGCGCCCCGACGTCGATGACGAAGGTGCGCGGCGGAACCAGATGGCCGGCGGCGATGAGCTCGCCCAGGGTGATCTGGTCGGCCACGTTGCTGAACACCTCGCGCAGCCCCTTGCCGTCGCTGCGCGCGGGCGTGGCGGTGGCGCCGAAGATCAGCGCCCTGGGGTTGCGCGACAGCACGCGATCGATCACGCGCCGATAGGAGGGCGAGGCGGCGTGATGCGCCTCGTCGACCACCAACAGGTCGAGCGTGGGCATCGCATCGAGATGGCTGTCGCGCGAGAGCGTCTGCACCATCGCGAAGGTGGCGCGCCCGGCCCAGGACTTCTCTTTGGCATCGAACACCGAGGTGGTGAGGCCGGGATTGACCCAGCCGAACTTCTCCCGGTTCTGGGCGGTGAGCTCGTCGCGGTGCGCGAGGATGCAGGACTTGGCGTCGGGCTCCTCCAAAACGCCGCCGGCGACCGCCGACAGCATGATGGTCTTGCCCGAACCGGTCGGGCCGATGGCCAGGGTGTTGCCGTGCTGGTGCAGCGCCGCGAGCGAGCGCTCCACCAGCAGGGCCTGACGGGGACGAAGCATCATGCCGGCAGTCCCCCTTACTGCGCCCAGCTCGGACGGCCCGTGACCGGAGCGCGACCCGTGGCTTGGGCATAGGCGTTGGGCGTGGTGGCCGAAGGCGCCGGCGCACGCGGTGCCCCCATCAGCGCGGCGTATTCCTTGTGATCCGGCTGGATCGCCTGCTTGATGACAGCCTTGTCCTGGCCGTTCTGGTCCTTCTCCCAATCGACCTTGCCGAGGAACTCAATGCCGTCGAGGTCGGCGAACCCGGCGATGCGCCGCGCGTTCTGGGCCTGGGGGCTGGCGTCGCCCGGATGGACACCGCGCGCGGAGTTCAGGATCGCCTTGACGAAGGCGCGGCCCATGTTGGCCCACTCGGGACCCTTGGGGCTGTAGAGACCGATCAGCGACCACAGCTTGCGGCGGGCGTACTCACCCTCCATCACGACGAACTCGCAGTTCAGATACACCGAGCCGGTGTTGTCGTTGCGGGTCGCGTAGCCGCCGGTCCAACCTTGGCTCGCATCGTCGAAGCCGCCCGGGCGGATGGTCATGCGCACGCGCACCAGCGCGCCTTTGGGGATCAGGTCGAACGAGGACTGCTCGTTGGCATCGTTGAAATCGAAATAGCTCATGGTCGTAGCTCCTTATTGCTGTACGGGTTCGGAAGGCGCGGGGCGGACGAAGTCGAGGCGTTCGAGGGCGGGGCGGGCGGGGCCGGCGATCTTGGCCATCAGCCGGCCGAGGTGCGGCTCCTCGATCTGGTCGAGGCGGCCGGAGCGGTCCTTGGCGGGGTAGCCCCAGGGGTTGAGCGTGTGGCAGACGAAGGCGCGGTAGGCGGTGCCGTCGTCGGCCTTGAGCTCGGCCAGCGTCACCACCTCGTCGACGATGCCCGGTAGCTCGAGCCCGGTCTTGGAGCCGTCGATCTGCAGCTGGAAGACGCGGCGATTGAAGTCGTCGAGACGTTCGTCGAGGATGCCGACGAACCACACGTTCTTGCCGCGGGTGTGCTGCAGGTGGGTGAGCCAGGCGATCATCTCCTGGCCCATCAGGCCGTAGGCACCGCGGGTGTCCGGCTTGCCGGTCTTCTCCGAGTAGGCCTGCGGCTGCCCCTTGCACCACTGCAGGCACAGACGCCCGGCGACAGTGATCGAGTCGACGAACACGGTCTCGTACTTGTCGAGCACGGTCGGGTCGCCGAAGCGCGCGCAGACGGCATCGAAGTGGGCCTGACTGAAAGGCTGGTCCTCACGCAGCGCCGGGTTCGGCCCGCCGATGAACACCGCGAAGTCGCGGCACTCCTGCCAGGTGCGCGGGCGGATGGTGTCGCCCGCCCACCCCTCGACGGCGAGGTCGCCCGCCTCGAGGTCGAAGAACAGGGTGGCCTCGGGCGCCAGGGTCCAGAGCTGCGAGGTCTTGCCGATGCCGCTCTTGCCGACCAGCACGCCTTTCACGCCGCGCTTCTCGGCCAGGCGCTGGTCGGCGGAGATGATGGGAAGGCTCATGAGCGACCCTCCTTGTCGGCGAAGGCGTCTCCGATCCGGTGCGCGCCCAGTGCGCCGTGTTTGCGGGCGAGGTCGTAGAGCTCCCGCAAGGCGTTCATGCGGCGACTGATGGGCCGGACCTCGTTTTCGAGGGCGATGACGGCGAAGGCGATCTGGTCCAGAGTGGCGTCTTCGATGGCCACGTCGGCGCCATTCGTCTCGATCCGTTCCGGCAGGGACTCCAGCAGATAGGGGTGCTGCTTTTTCAGCTTGTCGAGCAAAGTGCGGTTCTTGAACATGACGGTCACTCCTCCAGCAGGGCGAGACGGAATCCGGGCTTGCCGGTCTTGAGGGTGCGGGCGGGGGCGAAGGCGCTCTTCAGCGACTCGGGCCAGGCGTTGAACTTGGTCTCGGAGACGCGGTAGGCGGTCTCGACGTACTCGGCGGGGTCCTCTCCGCCCTCGGCGATGCGGCGCACGATCTCGGCGAGCCGCTGCTGATCCCACTCGACCCGCTTGGGGAGGTCGGCGGTGACGCGCACGCGGCCGTCGTCGAAATGCACGACACCGGTATCCTTGCCGGCGGCCAGGCGCAGGGCGTGCGCGCGATCGGCGTACTTCAGCTCCAGCGCGCGTTCGAGGTGCTCGACGATGGCCTTGGCGGCCGAGAGCAGATCGGCGGCGTCGTTCTTCAGCTGGAACAGCGCATCGCTTTGCAGCGCGGCGAGCTCGCCGGCCGGCGTGGCGAGAACCTGGTCTGGGGTGAGGCGGCTCATGCCACACCTCCCGCGCCGACGCGCTCGGAGGTGCTCTTGCGCAGGCACTCCGCCTCGTAGGACTCGACGTCCTCGACGCGGTAGAGCACGCGCCCCTGGATCTTGAGAAAGACCGGCCCGATTCCTTCGGAGCGCCAGCGTTCCAAGGTGGCTTCGCTGACGCCCCAACGGTCGGCCAGTTGGCGTTGGTTGAGGTGTTTGATACTCACGATTCGCTCCTTACGGGTTGTTGCGGAAACGTGAGGTCATTCTGGGTTTCAGGGGGTGGGCAAACCGGCGGGCAAAGCGGGCAGGATGGGCGGGCAAATCGTGCAAATCGGCTCTTCGCAGAGCCGGAAAAGAAAAAGGCCCGGAGTGGTTGGCTCCGGGCCCTTATCGGGGGTGGAAATGCGGGGTGGTCAGCCGGGAGGCGGGAACGGATCTTTGCCGTAGCTGTTGCGCTCGCGGATCTTCCCGTCCTCGCCCTGGATCAGCACCTCGCTGCCCTGGTTGCGCGCGATGTCGCGTGCGCGCTCGAAGGCTTCCTGTTGCGTATCGTGTACGGAGGTCAGGCGGTCGTTGCCTTCCCCCCGGACACCCCACTTGTCGCCGTTGCGGACGACCCACTGGTTCTTACCACTCATGTCATTCACCTCATCGAGATCGAAGTTGAACTGCCGGATGAAAGGATTGCGCTTCGTTGGGGGCATCACCTCCTTTGGTCGTTGACGAATTCGGGTTTCAGCCAATAGTGACCGTCGTTGTCGTGGGCGACGAAGGTGCGGTAGACGGCCTTGTGCCGCTTGCAGATGTCCGCGCCCTTGCACTTGTCGACATCGATTTCCAAGGCGTCGGCGATGGTGCGTTTATGGACGGGATCGCCGCCGCCCTGCGCGAGTACCGAAAGAAAGCCGTAGACCTGGGGCGACAGTGCGTGCCGCTCTCCGTCGATCAGTGCGATGCGGCCGGAGTGCATGAGCCGCAGGGAGGTTTCCGAATCCCGTTCGCCGATCCCGGCGGAGCCGTCGAGGTATGCGTCGAGATTCTCTATGACGAAGCCGGCCTTGCGGAGATGCGCCATGGCACGCAGCGGAACGACGAGATGGCCGGCGGCCTGGATCGCTTGAGGGACGTCAGGCGTGGTAGTGATCAGGACGCCGCAGCCGGGTGCGCAGGCGGTGCGCAAACGAGCTTCGATGATGGGCGTCAAGGCCGGGTCGCTCAGCCTCCGACCGAAGAAGATAGTGCGCCGCTTTCGTCGATGTTCGATCTCGCCCAGGCGCCACAGCGCTGTCGGAACCATCTCTTCATGTTGATACCGTCCCGCAAGGCCCAGGGCCGAGGCGAGCCAGCGGACGATGCGCGTGATGTCCACCCTGAGCCGTGTCACTTGATCACTGGCCAGATCCACCCAGCCGCAGTCCGTGCAGTACCCCTGGCGGCTTACTTGCTCGAAGCGAATCCCCTCCAGATCGCCCATTCCGCACCAGGGACAGAGGATGCTCGATCCGACACCGTCGCCCGCCCCGAGGGCGCCGAGATCGAGGAGATGCCGATAGGCATCCATTTGTCCGGAATACCGGGCGGCATCCGGATGGAGGCTTCCCTCGGATTCCTCGACGAGCCCGCAGAGCAGGCCGAAGGCGATGTCGTTGCGTGCTTGCACGGCGGCTTCTACGCGACCAGGGCCAGTTCGACCTCGGTCGGTTCGGAGACGCGCCAGGCACGCAGGAGGCGCTCAGCGAGCTTGGCGTCCTCCTCTGCCATGTCCTGGAGGTTGGAGATCCCCGATTGCTTGATGTCGATGTTCAGTACGCGACCGCGCTTGCCCACCTCGGCAGGGGCGAAGTAGATGCTGATGAGGGCCTCGACGATATTGAACGGACCGCGGAACAGGTCGTGGTCCTTCAGGTGGGCGCTCGATGCAGCGAGCACGCAGTGTTCGGCCTGATCCGCCGGTACGCCTACCCAGAAGTCGCAGATCGGCGCCCTCGTGCTCCTGAGCCGGGCGCGGCGGAGGCGAATGCGATCAATGCCGTGGGCGGCGAGGTCGATGTCGCTGTCCTCCGGAAGGTCCAAGCCGTGCCGCAGCCGGTTGAGATAGAACATCGGCTGCTTCACTGCCTCGGGCTTGACCTCCTGTTTCAGCAGATGGCGTGCGAAGAGCGTCACCAGCGGCTGGTGGACCTTGGCTCCGCCCCGGCCGACGGTGTCGACGATGCCGGATGCGGGGAAGTAGACCAGCGCGAGATTGGTCGCCGGGCGGGTCGTCCGGCGGCGCATGCCCTCTTCGACGAACTCCACCAGATCGTTGGGATCGTCCTCCACGTAGACGCTGATCTGCACACCGCCGTCCAGGTGACGGTCGCAGACGTCTACGTGGCAGGCGCGCCGCGGTCCCTTGCGTTTCGAGAGCACCTCGGACAAGGCGGCCTGCAATCCCTCGATGTCGGCAGCCTCTCGGGACACCGGCTCGGTCACCTTGATGGCTTGCCGTTTCCACGACCGCTTGCCGACGCCGAGATCGAATTGGAGCAGCGCCTCGGCCGTCATGAAGGTTTGCGGCCAGTTCACCAACACCCACATGGCCCGCTCGGCGTGGTTGCGGAGCTGTCCGAAGTCCTCCCGAATGGCCACGTCGTTGTCGCTGGCGTTGAGGATCGCATCGATGCCTTTCTGGGTCGCGAGGGCGTGGACATGGCGCAGCTCGGCGTGCAGCAGGGCCTGTTGATCCGGTTCGAGTTCCTCCAGGAGGGCGATCAGGGCATCGGAAAATGCCTTTTCCTCGGCGCTCCAGTCGAAAGATTCGGGGATGGCGATGGAACGGGAGGACAGATACGCCTGCCAAGTGGTGGCCGGAACCTGACGGGCGAGGTGACGAGGGTTGAACGCGGTCATGCCTTTCTTCTCCTTCTTCAAACGGACGATGCCCGGCGCCGCCACATCCCACCAAGGACGCGAACGTTCGGTGTGCCGAACGTTTCGGATTGTCTCGGACTGATGCTGGGTTTGTCAAGCAGGTACGAAATCGTTCGGCGTAGTGGTAATATCTTCGGCCTGACGCAGAACGATTAGGAGATACCGGTGCCATCGCCCTTGGGGGACAAGATCCGCGCATTGCGGAAACAGAAGAAGCTCAGCCTTGAGCAGTTGGCCGAACTGACCGACTCCAGCAAGAGCTACATCTGGGAGCTGGAGAACAAGGACGAACCGAAGCCCTCGGCTGAGAAGATCGGCAAGATCGCTGCCGTACTCGAGGTGACTACAGAATTCCTGCTCACCGAGTCGGCGACCACGCCGGACGAAGAAGTGCTTGATGAGGCCTTCTTCCGCAAGTACAAGAATATGTCCGAGCCGGACAAGAAGAAGATCCGCAAGATCCTCGATGCTTGGGAAGATGAATGACAGAGGCGAAAAAGCCCATGGCCGAGGCCAACCGCATCTCGGCCATGCTCAACGCGGTTCTGGGCACGGATCGGTTTCCGGTCAAGGTCGATGAGATCGCCATCGAGTACTCGCGCCAGTGTTTCGCGGATTCCCCCGTAGACAAGGTCCGGGGGGAAGCGCTGGACGGATTCGACGGCATGCTGGCGGCGAACAAGACGCGGTCGAAGTGGCTGATCCTGTACAACAGCGCCACCCCATCGGAGGGTCGCAAACGCTTCACGATCGCGCACGAGTTCGGTCACTACATCCTCCATCGCCACCAGCAGGATCGTTTCGAGTGTGGCGACGACGACATCGAGACCGGTGACAACAACGAGAGGGACATCGAGGCCGAGGCGGATCTTTTCGCTTCGACCCTGCTGATGCCGCTGGATGACTTTCGGCGGCAGGTGGACGGGCAGCCAGTCAGCTTCGACCTGCTGGGTCACTGCGCCGACCGCTACGGCGTCTCGCTGACTGCGGCAGCTTTGCGCTGGACCGAGATCGCGCCCAAACGGGCAGTCCTCATCGCCAGCCGCGACGACCACATGCTGTGGGCCAAGTCGAACACGGGAGCGCTCAGGTCCGGTGCCTACTTCGCGACCCGCAAGAACACGATCGAGCTGCCGTGTGATGCGCTGGCGCACAGCAGTAACGCCTTGGCCGTCGGCCAGCAGCAAACCACACCGGCGAGGCTTTGGTTTCCGCGCGAGCCTGAATCCATGATGGTCAATGAGATGATCAGGGACGCTGGCCAGTACGAATACACCCTGACCCTGCTCCTGCTGCCGGAAGCCGAGTGGCAGGGAGCCCATCACGACGATGAGGAGTCGGAGGAAGACACCTTCGATCGCTTTATCCGCAACGGGCAGCTGCCGGTGCGCTGAAAAAGGGGTAGCGAAATGTCTGAGGTCGCCGCGCTGGAACCATTCGGAGATTTCCACTCCGCGCTCTACTTTCGCGATTTGTATCTCCGTGATGAGACGCTCTACACAGAGTTCTTTTGTCCGTTCTGCGGAGTGTTGCTCGATCCAGTGCTGGTTTATGCGCCGGCAGATCAAGAGATCGGCAAGAGTCCGCATTTTCGAACCCGTCGCGGCGGTGCAAAGCACTATTCGGGTTGCGACGGAAATTCATCTAACTACCAACACCCGACCGGGAAAAAGCCCGTTCAGGCACACATCGAGAAGCGCCAGTTCTCGTTGCCGACGGAATTCGCCGAGTACGTCGATCGACCCCCGAGGCCCGCAGGCGGCGCGCCTGCCCGCGCTCCCACTCCAGACGAGATCCGTCGTCGCCGGGAGGCTGCAGGACGCCGCTACGGCGTGGCGCGGTTTCGTGTGTCGCTTGTTCAGTCGCTGGCCGAAGCGCACCTTGCGGTCCTGGCGGATGCTTACGAGAAGCAGAAAGAGCACGGCTGGCCCGACACTGAGCGCCAGAGCTGGATTCGCGAGGTGCTGCAAGCGCCGATCGACTTGCGCGGTTACTCGACGACCTATCGAGGCGCGCTCCATGACCTTTGGTTTCCGGTCCCGAAGTACCCACGCGTCTTTCACGGTAAGCACGCCAAGGTGACGGCAAACGACGACGGCTACGTAATCATGTCCGAACGGCCGGGAAAGATCGATGACGACAACTCCACACGACCATTCGTCATCATCGTTTCATTGCATGACGTAGACGAAGGGCATCTACGCGGCGCGCGGAGGGCATTGCTTCGTCAACTCGAGCGCGCGGTAGCAGAAGCTGCAAGTGTTCGATGGTATGCCTACGGGCGAGCGGAGTTGATCGACGGACGGTTCGAGTTAGCGTTCGACGGTGCCAACATCGGCGACCTATTCGTGAAAATGCAGAAGCACGGGTGACGACGTCCCTCCCGGCCCGGGTCGTTTCCTCATTACTCCCCGCTGATTCGCAGCCGTTCGAAATTCCCTCATGGCGCAGGTAGAGGCCTGACCGGACAATCTCGTCATCAAGCGAGTTGGACGTTCAGGACCGATACCGATGTGCACGATCAACCACCTACCACCCGAGCGGATGACGCCCGAGCAGCGCCGGCGCGAGGTCGCGTCCTTGCTGGCGCACGGCCTCGTCCGACTGCGCGACGCCGCGGTCGCGCAGTCCGCAGGCGGCCCCGCAGAGAGCGAGTTTGAGCTTGGCTTCTCCGGCCGGAAGCAGCCTCATAGCCACCCCGTCAACAACACTTCGGAGGAGGCTCCATGAAGGCAAGCACCGTCCCACCCACCCCGCCGAGCGTCGCCGCCCGGATCGCCGGGCTCCCGGATCTCTCGATAGAGGAAATGAGGGCGCTTTGGCGAGAACTCTTCGGCAGCGACAACCCGACGCCCAATCGCCAGTTCATGGAGCGGCGGATCGCCTACAAGCTGCAGGAGATCGAGTTCCGCAAGGTCGATCCCAATCTGCTGGAGCGCAACAAGCGGCGCATCAAGTCTTTGATGGAGACCGGCAAGGCGCGCAAGCTCGACCGCGACATTCGGCTGATGCCCGGCACCGTGCTCACCCGCGAGTACCAGGGGGTCGAGCACCGGGTGACGGTCGCCCAGGACGGGCAGTACGAGTTCGAGGGCAGGCGCTACCCGAGCCTGTCCATGATCGCCCGCGAGATCACCGGCACCCGTTGGTCCGGGCCGCTCTTCTTCGGTGTGAAGGCGCCGGCCAAGGCGAAGAATCCGAAGAAGCAGGGAGGCCGGCGATGAGCGAAGCCCTGAAGCGCCGCCTGCGCTGCGCCGTCTACACTCGGAAGTCCACCGACGAGGGGCTCGACCAGGAGTACAACTCCATCGACGCCCAGCGCGACGCCGGCCACGCCTACATTGCCAGCCAGCGCGCCGAAGGCTGGATTCCGGTGGCCGACGACTACGACGATCCGGCTTACTCAGGCGGCAACATGGACCGGCCAGCGCTCAAGCGCCTGCTCGTCGACATTGAGGCCGGCAGGATCGACATCGTGGTGGTCTACAAGATCGACCGCCTCACGCGCTCCCTCACCGACTTCTCGCGGATGATCGACGTCTTCGAGCGCCACGGGGTCTCCTTCGTCTCGGTCACCCAGCAGTTCAACACCACCACCTCGATGGGGCGGTTGATGCTCAACATCCTGCTCTCCTTCGCCCAGTTTGAGCGCGAGGTGACGGGAGAGCGCATCCGCGACAAGATCGCCGCGAGCAAGCGCAAGGGCATGTGGATGGGCGGCGTGCCGCCGCTTGGCTACGACGTCGAGAACCGGAGGTTGGTGCCCAACGAGCGCGAGGCCAAGGTCGTGCGCCACATCTTCCAGCGCTTCGTCGAACTCGGGTCCTCGACCATGCTCGTGAAGGAACTGCGCCTCGACGGCGTGACCTCCAAGGACTGGACCACGCAGGACGGGCGGGTCCGTGAAGGCAAGCCCATCGACAAGAGTCTCGTCTACAAGATCCTCAACAACCGGGTCTATCTGGGCGAGATCCGCCACCGCGATCAGTGGTATCCGGGCGAGCATCTGCCGATCGTCGAGCGCAAGCTGTGGGATGCTGTCCAGGCGATCCTCGCGCAAAACTCGCGTGTGCGAGGCAACAACACCCGCGCCCGGGTGCCGTTCCTGCTCAAGGGGATCGTCGTGGGGATCGATGGCCGGGCGCTCACGCCCTGGTCCACACGCAAGAAGAACGGCCGCATCTACCGCTACTACCTGCCGACGCGGGAGAACAAGGAGCATGCCGGCGCCTCCGGGCTGCCGCGCCTGCCGGCCGGTGAGCTGGAGGCCGCCGTGCTGGAGCAGATGCGCCGGGTGCTGCGCGCACCGGACATGGTCGCCGGGGTGGCCGAGCGTGCCGCCCGGCTCGATCCCTCCCTGGACGAGGCCCAGGTCACGGTGGCCATGACCCGGCTGGATGCGATCTGGGATCAGCTCTTCCCGGCCGAGCAGCAGCGCATCGTGCGGCTCCTCATCGATAAGGTGATCGTCTCGTCGAACGACATCGAGGTGCGGTTCCGGCCCAACGGCATCGAGGTGCTCGCCTTGGAGCTGCGCCCCGACAAATCGGCAGGATTGCCGATTTGCACAGCCGAAGGCTGCCCGCAGGGCGGCGCACAGGATGTGCGCCGTGAACCCGCCCCGGAAACCCTTGTGGAGGCCGTGGCATGAACGAGATCTTGATCGACAAGACCGGTCAGGCCGAGGTGATCACCGCCAGCGACGGCAGCCTTACCGTCACCGTGCCGATCCGGATCAAGCGCCGCGGCAGCCGCAAGGCCGTGATGCTGCCGGACGGTGGTGCCGTGCAACCACGCCCGTGGGATGACACGCCGACGCCGATCCAGCTCGCACTCGCCCGCGGCCACCGCTGGCTGGCGATGGTGGAGTCCGGCGAGGCGCGCACGCTGTCCGAAGTGGCCGAGTGCGAGGGGATGGATCGGGCCTATGTGAGCCGGATGGTGAACCTCACCACCCTGGCGCCGGACATCGTCGCCGCCATCCTCGACGAGACCCTGCCACCGGAGGTGACGCTGTTCGATCTGGCGTCGGGGACGCCGTTGTTGTGGGAGGAGCAGAGAGCCCGGTTGCAACTTGTGGCGGCGTAACAAAGCCGACAAGTGGTCAGATCAGCTTCGCCAGCTGGACCAAGGCCCTTTCCAGTCGCGCATCCCAGACGCGCGCACAGGACAGGCGGATGAAGTTCCTGAATTTCCCGCTGGCGGAGAAGAGTGTGCCCGGCGCGATGCTCACGCCCTGGCTCAGAGCGCGCCGCGCCAGATCGAAGCCGTCCACGTCCTGCGGCAGCTCCACCCAGAGCACGAAGCCGCCCGCCGGTTGCGAGATGCGCGTGCCTTCGGGAAAGTAGTTCATGACGGCATCGCTCATGCGCGCCACGGCGCTCGCGTAGCGGCCGCGCACCTCGCGCAGGTAACGCTCGTAACGGCCGCTCTCCAACAGTTCGGCCACGGCGAGCTGCGGCACGGTCGGGCTGGCGATGCTGGTGACGTATTTCAGGTACTCGATGCGCTCGCGATGGCGGCCTCCCGCGGCCACCCAGCCGATGCGCAGCCCCGGAGACAGGGTCTTGGAAAACGAGCTGCAATAGAGGATATCCGCCTGCGGCATGAGCCCCTTGCAGGTGGAGGGCCGGCGGTTGCCGAAGCCCAGGTCGCCGTAGACATCGTCCTCGATCAGGGGAATGCCGTGTTGCGCGAGCCGTTCGACCAGGGCGCGCTTCCTGTCATCCGACATGCAGTAGCCGAGCGGGTTGCTGAAGTTCGGCGAAACCACGCAGGCCGCGACCTTCCAGCGATCCAGGGCCAAGGCCAGGGCGTCGAGGGCAAGGCCTTCGCGCGGATGCGCGGGGATTTCAAGTGCTTCCAGCCCGAGCGATTCCATGACGTGCAGCAGACCGTAGAACGCCGGTGATTCGACCGCCACGACGTCACCCCGCACCGTCACCGCGCGCAAGGCGAGGCTCAGGGCCTCCTGGCAGCCGGTGGTGATGATCACCTCGTCGGCCGGGATGCTGCCGCCTGTCTGGCTCATGCGCCGGGCTATCTGGCGGCGCAACTCGGGTGCGCCGGGCGGCATCATGTAGGCCGCGGCGCGGCTGCGCTCGGTACGTGCGATACCGGCGAGTGCACGGGCCACGGCGTTGGTCGGCAGATAGGACGGATCGGGCACGGCCGCACCGAGTTGCACGATGCCGGGATCGTTGGCGGCCTTGATGAGCGCCATCGCCATCGCCTGGCCGGTCACCGGGCGCGGCGGCGCGGCGACCGGCGCAGCCGTGCTCTCGATGGTCTGGATGGTCTGGCGCGCACGCACGTAGAACCCCGAGCGCGAGCGCGCCTCGATGTAACCCGCGTCCTCCAGCTTCCGATAGGCGGCGACGACGGTCGCCACACTGACACCGCGCTGCTGTGCATGGCTGCGCACGCCCGGCAGGCGATCGCCAGGGCGGTGTACGCCGGTGGCGATCTGCCTGGCGAGTTCTTCGGCAATGTCTCGATAGAGCGTGGGCATAGGGGCTTACGCCGGTACAGCAAACGGAGTGATCGTCAGCACAAAGATTCGACAACAACATCTGTACTGCGTCAATAATTATTTTCTGTATCTGTATCTGATGCTGTGTCCTCAGTAAAGTCGATTGCAAACCCGAACGGCGGCTTTTCCAGATACTGACAGGAGCCCCTCATGCCAACAGACCCGACACACGATCCTCACGGCTTCGCCAGAAGCTGGATCGACGCCTGGAACGCCCATGACCTCGACGCAGTGCTGGCGCATTTCTGCGAAGACTTCGAGTTTTCCTCGCCCAACATCGTCCGCGTCACTGGCGAGGCGTCCGGCAGGCTGAGGGGCAAGGCCGCCGTGCGCGCCTATTGGAGCGCCGCGCTCGCGCGTCTGCCGGATTTACGCTTCGAACTCGTCGATGTGCTGGCCGGCGTCGATGGCCTGCTCATCCTGTACCGCGGGCATCGCGGTCTGTCGGCGGAGGTCTTCGAGTTCGATGCCAACGGACAAGTGCGGCGCGGCCAGGCGCTGTACGCGGGCTGAGCCGGCGATCGGCTATGGAGGCGGGCACGTACCAATCCTGGCTGAGTGCGGTCGCGGTGATCCTCACCTGCATCGCCTTCCTGCCGTACATCCTGTCGATCTTTCGCGGCCGGACGCGGCCGCATGTCTTCTCCTGGGTGATCTGGGGCCTGAATACCAGCGTGGCCTTTCTCGCCACGCTGCACGCCGGTGGCGGTCACGGCGCCGGGGTGATCGGTTTTTCCGCCGGCGTGACGCTGTTCATTGCCGTGCTGGCCTACATCAAGCGTGCGGATGTGAGCGTCACGCTGACCGACCGGCTGTTTTTCATCGCCGCGCTCGCCGCCATGCCGCTGTGGCACTGGGCGGACGATCCGCTCTGGGCGGTCTGGCTGATCACGGTGATCGAACTGCTGGGCTTCGGGCCGACCTTCCGCAAGACCTGGTCGCAGCCGTATTCGGAGTCGATGAGCTTTCTGGTGCTGCTGGTGCTGCGCAATGCCCTGGTCATTGCCGCGCTGGACCGCCTTACGGCCACCACCGTGCTGTTCCCGGCCGCGATGGCGGCGGCCTGTCTCGCGCTCATCGCGGTCATGGCGTGGCGCAGGCCGCAGGTTGTCGCGATCAGCTCGGATCGTTGAGGAGGCGTTCATGTTGTCGCTGGACATGCTGTTGTCGCTGGCCGCCTATGCCTTCGTGATGACCATCACGCCGGGGCCGAACAACGTCTTGTTGTTGGCTTCGGGGCTCGCTTTCGGAGTGCGTCGCACCGGCTGGCATCTGGCCGGTGTGCTGGCGGGCACCTGGCTGATGATCTGTCTGGTGGGCGCCGGACTGGGGGCGCTGTTCGTTACTGTCCCCGCTGCCCAGACGGTTTTGAAACTCGCGGGCAGTGGCTACATGCTCTGGCTCGCGCACCAACTCTGGAACGCAGGCGCGTTGTCGGCCGTCGACGCGCAGCGGCCGATCCGGTTCTTTGATGCGGCCGTGTTCCAGATCGTGAACCCCAAAGTCTGGGTGATGGCCACGACCGTGATCGCCGCCTTTGTACCTGCCGGCGATCAGTATGTACAACGCGTCGTCATAGCCGGACTGTTGTTCATCGCCGTGGCCGTCCCTTGCATCACCCTGTGGGCGGCCGGCGGCAGCCTGATACGAACCTGGATTCACAACCCCGTCACCCTGCGGCGAATCAATCGCGTCATGGCACTGCTCGCCGCGGCCACTGTGGTGCTGTTCTGGTTATGAGGGGGAGTAGGTAGGCGTTCCCAAACCAAAGAGAGGCGTTCCCGATGTACGAGCCCATGCTGAGCCTGATGGCCGACCACAACCGCTGGATGAACGAAAAGCTCTACGCGGTCTGCGCCGGCATACCGGACGAGGCGCGCAAACGCGATCTCGGCGCCTTTTTTCATTCCATCCACGGCACGCTCAATCATCTCCTGCTCGTGGATCGGCTCTGGCTTGGTCGCATCACGGGTAAACCCTTTCCGATCCTGTCGCTCGATCAGGAGTTGTACGCAGACTTCGACACGCTCAAACGCGAACGCGAGGACACCGATGCCGTGATTGCGGGATTCATCGCTGGGCTACAACCGGCACACCTCGCCGAGCCGCTGACCTACACCTCGTTCGTGAAGAAGGAATCGGTGACGCTCCCCCTCGGTCTGATCCTGACCCATCTGTTCCATCACCAGACCCACCACCGTGGCCAGATCACGACGCTGATCTCGCAGCTCGGCTACGACTTCGGCGAGACGGACATGATCTACATGCCAGGCGCGGGGACAGCGTACTTCAGTACTCAGCCTCCGGCGGAGGCATGATGACCGCTGAACTGACTGTTTTGGAATACTTGCAGCGGCAGATCGACGGTACTCTTCCTCCGGATGCGGTCTGTCGCATGAACTACCCGACTGCCATTTCGCGACTGCTTGGATTCAGGGTGGTCAGCATTGACAAGGCACATGCCTGTCTGGAAATGGATGCTGACGCAGAGATCCACGGCAACCAGCAAGGCACGGTCCATGGCGGGCTGCTGAGTGAGTTGGCCGATGCGGCCATCGGCACAGCTCATTCGACCGTTGTCGAAGGGGATGAGAGTTTCACAAGCATCGACCTTCGCATCAACTTCTTCCGCCCTGTCTGGAGATCCACTCTCATGGCGAAGGCCAGTCCTGTCAGACTTGGACGCACCATTTCACACTACCAATGCGAAATCATTCGCGAAGACGGCAAACAGGTCGCTCTGGCGGCAGGCACGGTCATGACGCTGCGTGGCCCGGCAGCGGACGGAAGGTGACGAAGCGCATCGGAAACGTTCCCTTCGGCGGCCCACGGTACGACTACTCTGACTCGTCTGTCATTCGACGATCTTCTTTAGGGTGGCCGTGTGAGAGCCAATGAAGCAAAAGTCAGTTTGGTTAAGCGATGCCGACATCCAACCGCTTGAACGGTCAGCACGTAACTTATTGATATTTAATGATGCCACGGACGGCCCTTGCGGACTTCGGCCCTTCGCCGGGGAGCGATGCCGGAGAGAATAACGGCGCGGAGAGAGCAGAATGTTGCCCGAGGTGGGCGAGACGGCCGGGGAAGGAAGTCCGCAGGAATCCGCAGGAGTCCCCGCGAACACGCGCGAGCGCGCAAGAAAAAAGGCCAACCGAGAACGGTTGACCTTTATATATTGGTGGAGGCGGCGGGAATCGAACCCTGGTCCAAGCAGGCGCAAGCAGTTGTTATCAAACAGCTTTTCCTTCATCGGCAGAAAAATCCTGACCAAATCCTGACCGTGGCGCAGCAAACATCCGGGCGGCCAGCAGCCCCGCCTCGGGGTTCGCGTCTGGCAGCCAGCGCCCATACCTTTTCCTTATCATGCCCCAATCAGCATGCCCCATTTGAGCGGCAACCCACATAGGATTTTCCCCGGCGCTCAACATCATCGATGCATACGTGTGGCGCGTCTGGTAGGGATAGCGATACCTCACGCCAGCTTTGCGCAGCGCATGCTGCCATGCGGTTTTTCTGATCTGGGCATCAGTCTCCCATGGTAGATTGGTGCGCGGATTAAAAAACACCTTCCCCGCCAGCAGGAGGGTATGCGGCTTCTGGGCTTCCAGGGCTTCGCGGGCTGGGGGCAGGATGCGCACCTCGCGCCGACCGGCGCGGGTTTTCGTGGCCTTCTCGACTTTTCTGACCGACGCGCGGCGAACCAGCACCACGCCGCGCCGGAAATCCACGTCCTGCCACTCCAACGCGATCAGCTCCGAGGTCCGCAGGCCGCTCCAAAATGCAAACTGGATAAGGTGACGAGCTTGATCTGGGAGGTGCGCCAAAATAGCTGCCTGTTCATCGGGTCGGAAAGGGTCTGGATCCTCCTGATCTGCGCGGAGATTCTTGATTAGGGCGCAGGGGTTTTTGTCTATTAATCCATCCTGATGCGCGTTCGCGAGCGCACCGCGCAGAGGAACCAGAATGTTGTTGGTCCGCTTGTTACCGCAGACCAGCCCGCCGATCCATGCCTTGATTTCTCCGGACGTCAGATCTCTTGCCAATTGGGCGCCGAAGGCGGGGCGCAGGTGATACTCGACAGCACTCCGATAATCCCGATGGGTACTGGCCGCGCAGGTGCGCTGAGAAGACGCCAGAAATTCATCCAATAGATCCCCGACCGTTTTGCTGGCCGCAGCAGCGGCCACCCCACCGAAGATCCGGGCGCGCTTGCTGGTCGGGAACCATTTCGCGTAGCTGAACGTCCCCAGCGCGATTTCGTGCTCGATGGCCGCCAGCATGCGTAGGCAGTGGGCCAGATTCGCCTTGGTCTGCGGCATTTTCAGCCGCTCGCGGCACCGAACCCCGCGATAATAAAAATCTATCTCGACCGATGATTGACTGTCCTTGGGGTATCGAACCCCGCCGCTACTGATTCCACCCATCGCTCATACCCCTCCCTATCTATTAGGACTCGCCCATCTGGGGCTTTTTTCCAGACCCTATCCCGCAACCAGATCCCGCGCTTTATCTTGGCCCTGACCGCGTCTTCGGAATACCCGGTTTCCTCGCAGAATTTCTTGATTGTCACCCATCTCACCATCATGCCGCACCGCCTCCACATGTCCTGATTGGTCTATGGGAGGCAATCTACAGACGAAAAATCAAACCACAACCGACATCCTGGCACGACTGGAAAAAGATAGGGAGGGGAGAGAAGAAAGCAGGGCAAATCTACATCATGAAAGTTTTTCATCGACTCTGGTGAGTTGATTGAAAAAAACTATTACACCGCAATAATCCCCGATAAATCAGCCACATACGAAAACGGCAGGGCCTGCGTGAGGTCCTGCCGAATCCGAAAACTCTACCTATATGGGTCGACGACAAAGGGCCAGCCGGCCCGCCAACCCATAAAAAAGCCCCGGCGCGGTCCCCACCGCCCAGGGTATGGAGATGACAGAGCCATGTCAGATCTCAGCCACACATATAGTCCATCCCTGGCAGGACGGCAAGCGCGAAATAAATCAGACATGCCAGCCATGCTGGGCAGCCTGCCCATCAAGGAGCGCCGGCTTGCCGAACAAAAATGGCAAGAGGCATGGGATGCCGCCCAGCCAGGCTGGGGAGAATACCTGGCAATTCAGGCAGTGTCCTGCTGGATCCAAAAAAACACCGAAGCAGAGGAACAAAACAGGGAAACCTCCCACCTGGTCGGCACCCTGCTGGGATCAGCAGGGGCCCAAGAACTCGCGCGGCGGGACAAAAAATGGGGCGAGCCTGTCGCCATGGCATGGCTGGCAGACAGGATGAAGCATTGGCCCGAGCAGTGGCGCCTGGATCTGAGCGCGGCGCGCACTGCCCGAGCAATAGTCGACGCCGCGCAGCGCGCCATCAAAAAGAACCCCAACATCACGGGCGCCGACCTGCTGGCCGAGGTTCTACCACTCTTCCCGCCAGATGGGCTAAACGCGCCAAACTACCAGAGCGACGAGGCCGCACGACTAAAATTTGTGGAATTCGTGCGGTGGATCGTCCCGCTGCAGAGGATTTCCGACCAGGCATGGGAACAGGCGGCGCGATGCGCGGGGCTGGTCTGGCAAAGAGGCCAGGGATATGCCAGCAGCCGGGCCATAGATATGCACGTGAAGCGCGTCGAGCGCCGGCGCCAGCGCGACAAAAAAACCATGCTGCGCAGGGCGAGTGACGGGAAGGTAGTCACCCTTGCCAGCGTAAAAAAAACCAGCGGGCAGCGCCGGGCAAAAAACGGCGCTTGGACCGCTGCCGTGGAAAAAATCATCAATGAGGCGGGTCTGTCCTATGCCATGGTCACTGTCACACTGGAACCCGAGTGGCACTCGTGCCCTGCCAAGGACAGCCCGCGCCACACATGGAATGGGGCCTCAATAGACGAGTGCCGCGTGGAATTGATGCGGCGCATCCAGGACGTTCGCAGGGATCTTGCCAATGTTGGCATCAGGCTGACGGGCAAAAGAGTGCCCGAACCCCATGCCGACGGCGCCCCCCACCTGCATATCAGCCTGGCATATCGGCCAGACCAGATCCTGCGCGCCCAGGCGGTTTTCTTGCGCCATTTTCCCGAAAAATTGCGGGTCCGCGTCGGTGCGAAAAAAGAAAAAAAGGACGTGATCATAGAAAACGAGCAGTGGGCAGCGGCTGGCAAAAGCAGGAAGCCGCGCCACGACAATGAGGGCGCCCAGGTTGACTGGTCAGTCGGCGACCCGGAACGGGGGAGCATGTTTTCCTATCTCCAAAAATATGAATCGAAATTTGAGGAGGACGACGATTTACAGGCCGACGCCCCACGGGCGGCGCATGCCGCCGAGCCCTGGAGGAAAATCGGGCGGTTCCACCGCAGCGACTGGTGGGGCCTGCCGACCGGCGCCTGGTCAGCCTGGGATGAGTTGCGCCGGCTGGACAAAGCGCCGACTGATTTCTATCTACGCCAACTCTGGTTTGCCTGCCGCAAAAATGATGCAGGAAAATACATCAAGTTGACTGGCGGCCTGGCCTGCGCGCCAATCGAAGGGGAAAACAGGCGGGTGAGGCTGCTGATGGAGGAATATGAAAATGAATATGGCGAGCAGGCCCAGCGGGTGGCCGGGGTCGAGGCTGTCAGGCTGGTGGAAAAATGGGTGCCGCGCTGCAATCGGGCCGGCGAGGTGCTCACCTACCAGCGCGGCACACGCAAGGGCCAGCCGCGCCTGAGAAAGACCATCGTGGCCGAGCCATTCGCCCAGGCTCTGACCAGGCAGGACAGGTGGGAGATAGTCCGGGAGGGCGAGCACGAGCAGGAAACCGGGGCGTTTGACGGCGATTTTGAGGCAGATTTGCAGGACACCGCATGGCTGGAAACTAGCAACGGCGCGGGTTTTCAGAAAACGCATCAGATAATAAATGCTAGTTGTCCAAGGGGTGCGGCTGGCGCCGCCCCCGAAACCCAAAAACTCAAAAAACCAGAGTCAGAGGAGGCGCGGTGGGCCCGGCTGGCCACCGAAATGGCCGAACTCGATGCCCGATTGGACTGGGGACCAGGAGAATCGCCCCCAACACTGCATTAACCCCCCCCCCCTGTTTCTGACCCTGCCGACGCTGGCCACGAGCCGGCGATGGGGAAGCTTTGCCCCCGACTACTGCCGCTCAGACTACTCCCGCTCCCCCCCGACGACTGCCGCTCCCCCCGACGACTGCCGCCAAACGGCAGACGGCGCTGTAATCTCCCACACCCGACGCACCTATCGGCTGCACGCGTCCACCCCGGCACCGTGCCCGAAAGCCAGCATCGGCGCGGCGTGCACGTGTGATGCGACCACGTGCACGCATGCGGCATGGCGCCGCCCATTCACCCCGGCAGCGCAGAAATCACGTGCACACATAGGGGATCCGCTGCCGCACAGGATGACGCCTACCATGATCCGTGCACGTGTGAGCGCGTCCGCGTGCACATGGCGCGGGGCATAGCCCCGCTGCCCCACTGGGCGCGCATCAGATCACATATCCGCACACATGCACACATCCCCGCCACCCCCGCCCGTGTGCGGGTTTACACCCCCTTTCACGCCAGCGAAAACCCAGCAAAAACAAGGACTTGCTGGCGCGCGGTCTGGTGAGGTTGACAGGGTCGCGGGATGATGATCCCGCACCCACAACAAAGGAGCACCACCATGGCACAGACCACTACCACCATCACCCTGCGTGTCCCCATCACAGTCCGGGACTCGATCCTGGACCGCGCCGAGGCTGCCGGCCAGCCCATGGCCGACTGGCTGCGGGCAGCGATCCAGACCGCCATGGACGAGGAGTCCGAGGCCGACAGACTGGCCCAGATGGAGGCGCGCATCTGCCAGCACGTGACTCGCGAGATCGACTCACTGACCCAGCCCGACGGAGGCCAGCCATGATCGACGTCGACCAGATGGTGGCGCGCCTGCGCGCACGCCACGGGGATGACTGGACCCCGCAGCACCTGGCCCAGGCCATCCATGATGAGAGAGAGCCCCGCAACCACTGGGGCATGCGCTGGATGGATACCTATGAGCCCGCCCCCCATGGCGGGCTGCAGCTAACCCCCCGCGCGCGCTTGGCCATGCGCCTGGACCGCATGGCCCATGAGATTTCCATTTCCGCCAGCCTGGCACGGGCGCGGCGGGCGGCATGGTGGAGGACGCGCCCATGAGCAGCGCCCCCATACCTCATGGTACCCAGACCCCCCAACCCATGGTGGGCGACGGCATCCTGGCGGGCGCCCTGACCGCAGTGGCAGTCACAGGCGCAGTCTACTGGGCAGGCTGGCATGTCATGCCAGGACTGCCAGACTGGGCCGGCATGCCAGCATGGCGGATGCTCGGCGGCTGGGCTACGGATCTGGCGGGCATCCACTATCCCCTGATCCCCACCCAACCCGTGGGGCAAGGCTACCCCTGGTCAGTGATCGAGCAAGCCGCCAGGCAGCAGGGCCTGTCATGGATCACCCCCTGGACATGGCTGGCCCGCGTCTCTGCCGGGCTGGGCATCGCGGCAGGTGCTTGGGTGGGCTGGCTGGCGAGTCGCCCAGCCCCCGCCATCGTAAGACAGGCGGGCCGCGAAACCACCCGCCGCGCCAAGGACGTCGCCACCGAGATCAGGCAGGAGGGCCAGCCCGATGGGGTGCGCCTGCACCCTGATCTGCCCATTTCGCAGGCCAGGGAACGTCAGCACCTGCTGGCCCTCGGCCAGAGCGGCGCCGGCAAGACCCAGATCCTGCTCCCCATCATGCAGCAGGCGATTTCGAGGGGCGACCGTGCATTAGTGTTTGATTATAAAGGGGATTTGACGGAACGCCTGGACGGCTCCCTGCTGGCCCCATGGGATGCCAGATCCCTGGCCTGGGACATTGCCATGGACTGCCGAAATAAGCAGGCGGCCCGCGCCATGGCAGAGGCCATGATCCGCGAATCGAGCGACCCCATGTGGTCGAACGGTGCGCGTCAAATCCTGGTGGCAATGCTGGTTTCGCTCCAGAGGGAACGAGGTACAGACTGGACTTGGGCGGATTTGGCTGAGAAAACACCGAAAAGTTTCAAAGAACTGCAAAATCTGGTCGAAAAGTACAATCCTGAAGGTCAGGCGGCAGCGGAGGAACCGAATAAAACCGTGCTTGGGCTGCGCATCACCCTGTCCACCTATTTGGCGCCGGTATTCGATCTGGCCGATGCCTGGGGCAGACACCCGGCAAACCGGCGCCTGTCCCTGGTGGACTGGATCACGAACCCGGATGGCGGCCCAAAAACCCTTATCCTGCAAGGAAATCTGGAAATGCCAAGCCTGCAGCGCGCCTACCTACAAGGCGTGTTCCGCACGCTGATGAGCATGGTCGGCAGCCCGCGATTCCCCGCCGAGGATCACCGCATCTGGATGTTTCTCGACGAATTCCTGCAAATAGGCAAGATCGACCAACTTTTGCCACTTTTGGAGGTGGCGCGAGGCAAAGGGGTCAGACTGATCCTGGCCGCGCAGGACATATCGAGGATCAGAGATATCTATGGGCAGGACCAGGCCAGCGCGCTGAGTGGCGTGATCGGCACCATGGTGATGGGACGGACCATCGGCGAATCGGCCCAGTGGTGCAGTGATCTGCTGGGCGACCAGCGAATCAGCAGGTACACGTCCTCTGTATCGAGCCCCATGGGAATCGGCGCGGCAGGGCAGAGGACCACCAGCTACACAGTGGAGACCATCCCCTGCATGCGGCCGGATGAGTTCGGGCAACTGGGGCAGGTGACAGTGGCGGGCAAGCCCGCCAGCAGGGCGCTCCTGTACATGGGCGGCCAGCGCGCGGCGATCCTGGACTGGCCGCGCGTAGCCCTGCCCACCCAGCGCCCAGCCCACCATCCTGCGGACTGGACTGCCCCCGACTGGCCCCACGCCCTGGAAGCCGCCATGGCGCAGATCGAGGGAGAGACTGGCGAGGTGCCGGCAGGTACAGGAGAGACCCCGGACTTCGCGGGCGCCTCGCAGGCAGCGGAGTCGGCCAGCACTGACCAGCAGGCCAGCCCGCCCGAAGCACCCAGCACCAGCAGCCAGGACCGCATCACTATCACCCCACTGGTCGGCGCCGGCACCCGCGCCCAGCAGATGGCTGGCCACGAGGTGGCCGATGAGGCATCAGATCCCATGCAGGACGCAGTCCTGACCATCATGGTGGAGCACACCGCAGGGGGCGGCGCGGCCCACGCGCTGGAGCTGCTGCATGGGGTGCTGGATGCAGTCGACGAGACCCAGACCAGCGGCGCGCCGGCGGGCATCGGCGCGCCAGTGGTCGTCGAGCAGCAGGCGCCCACCACCCCGCAGCGCCCGCGCTGGCAGCGGCGGCGCACCTCAGATCACGACCACGACCACGACCACGAGCAGGAGGGCTAGGCCATGCTCAGTATCAGTGCACGCGGATCGGCGTCGAGCGCCGAGCAGTATTATGACCACCTGGCCGACGAGCACCGGCGCGGTGGCCCCGAGGACTACTACACCTCGGGCAAAGACCAGCCCGGCCAGTGGTTCGGCGCCGGCGCCGAGGCACTGGGCCTGACTGGCGCCGTGTCGAGAGAGCAGTTCGGCAACGCTCTCCGGGGCCGCGATACCCAAGGTACCCAAGGGCGTGACCTGGTGCACGGCGCGGGGGACCAGCATCGGGCAGGATGGGATCTGACATTTTCTGTCCCGAAAAGCGTCAGCCTGGCCTGGGCCATGGCGCCGGACGAGGGCCAGCGAGCGGCGATCCAGGCGGCACATGATCGAGCCGTGGCGGCGGCCTTGCAGCACGTCCAGGAGCACTGCATCACGGCCAGGCGCGGCAAAGGGGGCATTGAGCGTGAGAGCGCCAGCATGGTGGCAGCCGTGTTTGCCCACGGCACCAGCCGGGAACAAGACCCCCAGTTGCACAGCCATTGCATGGTCATGAATCTTGCCCAAAGGCAAGATGGCAGTTGGGGCGGCATAGAAAGCAGGGATTTATATCAGTGGAAAATGGCAAGCGGCGCGATCTATCGGGCCGAACTGGCATCCCAGATGCGGCAGTTAGGGTTCGAAGTCGAGCAGGACCGGGACGCATTTCGCCTGGCGGCAGTGCCCCGGCAGGCCGAGGCAGAATTCTCCACCCGCAGACAGCAGATCGAGGCGGCATTACAGGCGCATGGCGCCAGTGGGGCCAAAGCCTCGGAGGTGGCCGCGCTCGACACAAGGAGACCCAAGGAGCACGTGAGCCAGTCCGGACTGCTGGCTGATTGGCAGCAGCGCGGGGCAGCATGCGGATTTGGACCCGAACAGGCGGCACAGGCCCGCCAGGCAGAGCCAGTGCAGGGCGAGCCAATGCCCGGCAGGCCAGAGATACTGCGCACCCTGACCGAAACAGCCAGCACATTCCGGCAGGCTGATATATTCAGAGCGGTCGCCACCATGGCGCAGGGCACCACCATGGGGGCTGCCGGGGTGCGGGATGTAGTGGCCGGGCTCACCCAGGATCGGGAAATTGTCAGGCTTCGCGGGGCAGATGGCAGCACCCGCTACAGCACCCGCGAAATGATAGCCCTGGAGCGCGGCATGGCCGATGGCGCCATGCGGCGACAGCACGAGACCGCGCACCACGTCTCTGATCATGCCATCGGGCAGGCAATGTCAGCCCGACCCACCATCAGCGACGAGCAACGGGCCGCCCTTGAACATATCACCCGCCAGACTGGCGGAGTGGCGGTCATCGAGGGCATGGCCGGAACGGGTAAATCATTCTTGATGGGCGCGGCGCGAGAGGCATGGGAGGCAGACGGTTTTCAGGTCCGTGGCGCAGCCCTGGCCGGCAAGGCTGCTCAGGGACTGGAAGAGGGCTCAGGCATTCAGTCCCAGACCCTGCACTCCCTGCTGGCAGCACTGGAGCCGGGACCAGACGGGCGCGCCCGCGAGTCCCTGAGCGCGCGGGATGTGGTGGTGATCGATGAAGCCGGCATGGTCGGTAGCCGCCAGATGGCCCGCTTACTCGATCACATCCATCGGGCCGGAGCCAAGGCGGTTCTGATCGGTGACAGCAGGCAACTACAGCCCATCGATGCAGGGGGCGCATTCCGGTCACTATCCCAGCGGCTGGGGGCTGCCGAGTTGACCGACATTCGCCGGCAGCGGGAAGATTGGGCGCGCCAAGCCGTGCATGACTTCGCCGACGGCAAAGCCGGCGCGGCACTGACTGCGTACCAGGAACGCGGACTCCTCGCAGTCGGGGCCGACCGCCAGGATTCCATGCGTCAGATGGTGACGGACTGGTGTCGCGAGCGCGACCCAGACCGTCCCGGTGAATCTCTCATGCTCGCGGGCACCCGCGTCGAGGTGCGGCGTTTGAACGAGCTTGCCCGCGAGCAGATGCGCGCCCAGCACCGGCTGGGGCCTGCCGCACAGATCGAGGGGCGCGAATTCTCCGAGGGGGAAAGACTGTTATTCACCAGAAACAGCGCCGCAATTGGGGTGAAAAATGGCACATTGGGCACCCTGACCCGCGTGGACCTCGATCGCCGTGGTGAGTGGCAATTCACTGTCCGTGCCGATTCTGGCGAGATCGTGCGATTCTCGCCCAGCGCCGGTGCCGAGCGAGGCGGCTATGCGCATATTGACCATGGCTATGCCGTCAGCGCCCACAAAGCCCAGGGCGTGACTGTTGACCGGGCTTATGTGCTGGTATCCGAGACCATGAGCGATCGGGAATGGTCCTACGTGGCGGCCAGCCGGAGCCGCGACCAGACTCGGATCTATACCGACGAGGCCACCATGGAGGATCTGGCCGACAGCATGAGCCGCAGCCGCCAAGCCGATACCACCCTGGACTATCTACCAGATCCAGAGCCCGCGCCAGAACCGGCGCCGGCACCCGAAGAGCCGGCACCGGAAACCAGCCCGGCGCCGACCCCCGAACCCGAATTCGAACTGGAGGACTACTGACATGCGCAGATCAGCAGCTACCATCATCACCACCCTGCTATTCATGCTGCTGCCAGGCTTGGCGCAGGCATCCCCCTGGTACGACCCGGACCCCAGTGATGATTCCGTGGGATTGGTGACCAAGATCTTTGGCAGCGTGGTCGATGCCGTCCTGCCAGGGGCGGGCGGCGCCATGCCGCAGGTGGACCTGGGACCCATGTTCATGGTCTTCAATGCGGCCGTCATGGCCTTCGGCGCTATGCTCGTGACCTATGGCATGGTGGTGGGCACCATGCAGACCGCGCATGATGGCGAAGTGCTCGGCAAACGCTGGTCGAGCGTCTGGGTGCCGATCCGATCGGCAGCGGGCATGGGCGCGGTGATTCCACTGGCCAGCGGCTTTTCCGTCATCCAGATGATCGTGATCTGGTTTGCCCTCCAGGGCGTGGGGGTGGCAAATCTGGTGTGGGACAAGGCCGTGACCAGTCTCGGCAGCAATGCCTCCCTGGTCGGCAGCATCCAGGCCCCAGACGTCACCCCGGTGGCGAGCGGCATGCTCAAGGCCATGGCCTGCAGCAAGGCCCTGAATGCCCAGTTCCAGGCCGCGGGGTTGTCAACCAAGATCGAGGCTATCACCATCCCCGCCTATACCTCGGCCAATGGCAGCACCTTCACCGGAGTGTCCTGGGGTGATCCGACCGGCCAGTATTCACGCGCCATGTGCGGCAGTGTGACCTGGAAAACCGGCAACCAGGACGAATCCACCTTGCAGGCAGCCATCACCAGCAGCCAGACCATTGCCTTGCATGCCCTGGTGGTGGCGCTAGACCCGCTGGCCACCAAGCTGGTGGCCGGCGACCCGAACGTGCCGAAGAACACTTTCCGCACCGCCATCGAGACGTACCGCAGCACCCTGTTGCAGACCGCGCAGACGGCGCTGGCGAACACCGCCAATCCCGCCGCGCAGCAGTTCGTAACCGAAGCGCGGGCAGGCGGCTGGCTGCATGCCGGCGAATACTACATGACCATGGCCCGGATCAACTCGCAGGCCAAGAGCGCCATGGACGACGTGCCGCAACCCGTCATGGCGGATATCCTGGGCGACCTGCCCATGGAGATGCGGCCAGAAATGGAATTCGCCATGGGTCGGGTGGACAGCTACCTGGCCAAGGCCAGCCAGCCTAATGACCAGCAGGCACAGCCAGGGCCGAAGGAATCAGACAGCGCGGTGGAAAAGGCGCTCGCCAAGATCGGTCGGGCGACCTCTGGGACTTTGGCCCTGCTGAAGGGCGATCCGATCCGGCTGGCCGGCGAAAACCCGGTTTTGACCGCGAAATCACTAGGTGATGGCATCATGGACGCTGGTGGCACGGCGGGGCTGGCGGTCATGGCGGCGGCTGGCGCCGGCGGCGCGGTGCCGCTGGTCGGCGGGGCAGCGGGGGCCGTGTCAGGCATGATCGGCCCCATGGTGTCGACCATCCTCCTTGGGCTGGCGACCCTCGGAGCCTTGCTGTCAGTGTGGCTGCCGATGATGCCCTATGTGCTCTGGATCGGCGCAATCGCCGGCTGGCTGGTGTTCTTGCTGGAGGCGGTCATAGCAGCCCCCCTCTGGGCAGTTATGCACGCCAAGCAGGACGGCGAGGGCCTGGCGGGCAGCAACATCCAGGGATACATGCTGCTGCTGAGCCTGATCATGCGTCCCACCCTCATGGTGTTTGGCTTCATCTCGGCGGTGCTGCTGGTCTCGGTCCTGGGTGCATTTGTGAACGCCACATTCGGCCACGCCTTTGCAGGTTCCCAGGCGGGTGGCTGGTTCTCGGGGATTTTTGGGCCGCTCGGCGCGATCGTGGTCTATGTAGCCCTGATCATGGCCGTGGTCTGGAAGGGCTTCGGGCTGATCCACGTCGTGCCAGACCGCATTCTGAGGTGGGTTGGCGGTGGCGATGAAGGACTCGGCGAGGAGCAAATCGGCCACCAAGCCCAACACGGCCACACGGCAGCCGTGGCCGTCATGTCCGGGGCCGGGCATCGGGGCGCCGACGCGGCGACCACGCGCGGCGCCGGGCAGCAGCGAGGGGCGCGCGAGAGGAGCCCCGCGCCCGGAAAATCATCTGAGGTCCACGTAGCCGAGGACCGGCGCCAGTAGTCCAGCAGCGGTCCCGCGTCACCTGATCGGTCACGCGGGCCCCTTACGCTGGAGTGCAATGGCAGAGCGTGGCTGAACCCCGCCCCGCACTGCATCCCACCCCCCGCGCCCTTCGGGTCGGGTGCGACAGGCGCACCCGATCACCCCCCTCATAGGGGGGGTGACTCCGGGGAGATTTTCCACTTCCCCCGATTCTGATTCCAGATCCATCCCGACTCGCAAACCCAACCCAGTGCGGTATCGGTGCTGATGCGATACCACATCCCATGATCGTCGGCATCGAGCCGGCAGGCGGAGTGAGTCCCTACCCATCTTTTTGGGCGGGGAACTGGTCGTGCTTGCCGGGACTGACAAGCTCGGTCTCCATGAGGGAGGGGCTTCCTGGCTCCTTGGCCTGGGGCTGGGCCTGCGCTGGCGCTTGCCCTGCCCCATGTGGAGATTCTGGGGCTATCTATATAGAGCCGACCCCTTGGGGGGCGGTGGTGGGCGGTGCTCAGCCCACCACCCCGAAGGGGCGCAGGGGGGGGCAGCGGATCAGGATCCGGCAGCGGCCTCCGGCGCCACACGTTTCTTGCCCCGCCTCGGCGCCGAGGCTTTCTTCTCCTGACGTCGTGGTGCTGGGGTCCGCGCCAGCAGGGCATTGATCTGATCCCTCATGGCCTGCACCTGTCCTTCCAGGCTGGCAGCAGCCTGTCTGGCTTGGTCCCTCTCTCCCTGGGTGACATCGAGGCGGGCGCGCAGGGCATCGATTTCGGCAGCCAGCCGATCAGCCCGCACCTGGGCGGTCTCGCGCAGGGCCTCGGAGCGGGCCAGGTCGGCAGTGAGGCCGGCCACAGCAGCACGCGCCTGCTCTGCATCCTGGCGGGCGGTAGCCAGATCCTGGCGCATGGCTTCGGCGCGGCGGTCCGATTCCTGGGTCATAGACTCGGCAGCACTGGCGCGGTTTTGGGCGGCAGCCAGATCCTGGCGCAGGGCAGTGGATTCAGCATGAGCGGCGGCTTGATCGGCGCGCAGCGCATCGATCTCGGCAGCCCACACCTTTTCCAGACCGGCGGCGCGCGCCCGCTCGGCGTCTAGCTCTGTCTCCAGCGCCTGGTAGGCATCCCCCAGTTCTGACCGCAGGGCATCCAATTCCGCCCGCTCTGATTCCCACCCAGACTGGGCGGCTCGCAGGGATTCATTGGCCAGATCCTGGGCCTGCCTCCACATCACTTCCATGGCCTGGGTGGTGGCGGATTGAACAGCCTCTGGCACCTGCACTGCTACCTGGGCTGCTCTGGCAGTCCTCGCCCGACGCCACTCTTTCATCGCGGCGCTGGCGTCATTCATGTTGACGCGCGCAAGCCGCCTGACAGAATCGACTGTCGGGAAGGTCTCGTGCCCAGACTTCTGATAGAGATCATCAGCGGCGGAGAAGATGCGATCGCGAATTTCCTGGGTCATCATTTCCATGGCAGCGCTCCTTTGGGTTTGGTAAGAATAATAATAATAATAGTATTATTCTTATTATTATGCAAGCACCCAAGTGAAATTATTTTTTCGATGCGGGAGGACAATGCAGGACCGGTGACCGGCATCAGCCAGCCACACGGAAAGTGCAAACAGGAAGGGCTAAGAGGCGAGCGGCAGCGGGCGCAACAGATGGCGGCGGGTCTTGTCCGGATCCCAGCCGACGATCTGACAGGCGTCGGCGAAGGTGATCAGGGCGCGAGGGCAGCGGCCCTCCACCCAGTCTATGGCCCCATCCCTGTCCTTGGGCGAGCCGCCGCCTGCAATGTCCTGCCGCACCCGCGCCAGCAGGGCGCGACACAGGCAGGACACCCCTTCTTTGATTTCGCTATCCGTCAGATTCTTCAGATCCATTATTCCCTCCCTTTCACCCCTGCACGCAGGGGAACACCCAGATCCTCCATCAGGAAGCGCAGGGTCAAACCTTTTTACCCCTGCACGCAGGGGAACACCGCAACCGAGCGATTGGGCGGCTACACCCGCAATTTTTTACCCCTGCACGCAGGGGAACACCCGATGCAGGATACGCCCGCTTGGTTCACCATCCTTTTTACCCCTGCACGCAGGGGAACACCTTTCGCAATGCCGAAAACTACATGGCTGGGTTGGGCAGTGTCAACCAACAAATACCCCGAAAAATCCTGACCAAATCCTGACCAAACCTTGACCAAAACAAGACCACAAAGGACCCACCGAGACCAGACGCTGGACAATAAAAAAGCCCCGCAAACATAAGCGGGGCTTGGTTTTCAGCGGTCCTGATTGGTCTGGGCAGGACACCCTAATTGGTGGAGGCGGCGGGAATCGAACCCGCGTCCGCAAACCCTCTACCGTCCGGTTCTACATGCTTAGTCAGTCTTCAATTTGACCCGCAGAGTGTCCGGCTGACAGGATACCCAACAGGCGAGTCTGGTTGGTTTTAGCGGATTGGCCCCAGACGTGCCGCACCGCGATCCCGTGTATGTCGACCCCTCAAACACCGTTGCCGGCATTACCATTGCTGGCTCCCATGCCCACAGGCAGGCTTGGGTGAGGGGCTAGCCGCTTTAAGCGGCTAGGGCGTAGTCGCTGTCGTTGGCAGTTATACGTTGTGCGATTGGTTTTAAGAGCTTAATCGCAGCTCTGCATGCCCCGAAGGTTTCGCGATCTCCGTCGAAGCCGATCGCCCCCGGTGAATTGTCGGTACAGATTAGAGAAAAACGTACCAAAGTCAATATCTATAGACTAAAATGTCAGACATAAGTTCCGAATAATTGCCTCTTGGCACAGGGGTACCATGCCTCAGACGTCCCAGTTGCTTCGCAGCCGTCTCTATGATCTCCAGCTTCTGCCGCCACTGCCGGTATCAGCGCAGGAGATCCTGCGCGTGTTCGCCGACGATTCCGCCGATCTTGAAACCGTGGAGCGGGTCATTGCACTGGACCCCGGTCTTGCCGCGCGCATCATCGGGCTCGCAAACTCCGCTTATTATGGCCAGCAGGGCCCGGTGCTGAACCTGCGGGCAGCCATCATGGTGTCGCTTGGCATGAACACGGTCAAGGGGCTTGCCCTGGCAATGGCCATGGCGCAGAGCTTCCGCCTGCACTCGGGGACCCACTTTTCGACAGAGCGCTTCTGGCTGAACACCGTAACCACGGCGCGAGCCGCCAGCATCCTGGCCGAGTGCCTGATTATCGAGCTGGAATCCGGGCACATGAGTGGGTCCGCAGAGACTGCAGCCGCTGGCAATCCCGCACCCCAGGCCTATCTGGCGGGCCTGTTCCATCAGCTCGGACTGGCCGCCCTGGCGTATCTGGATCTTGCCGCGCTGGATGATGCAATCGCGCAGGCCGAGGCGGGTGACGCAGATCTGTCCGTCTGCGAGACCCGCGTGCTGGGCATGACGCATCAGCAGGCGGGATTCGTGCTTGGCAGGTCCTGGCAGCTTCCCAAACCGGTACTGGCCGTCATCGCCCATTATCACGAGTCGGCTTATGCCGGGCCTTATCAGCGCTGGGTGCAGCTTGTGCACCTGGCCAGCCGTCTGGCGAGCTGGCTGGAGCTTCCCGCCCCGCCAGAGGCCGAACTGGCGTCGCTCGGTGCCATCATGGATGATTTATCGCTGCAGGCTGGGGATTTTTCGGACGCCCTCGATCGGCTGCGTCGGGAACAGGAATCCTTGTTGCTGATGGTCCAGGCAATCATCGGAGGGCCTGCATGAATGCCGATGTTCCCGCGCTGATGTCAGTGGAAGGCAACCTGCAACTCCTCAAGGATCTGTCTCTCCTGAGGTCCTTCTCCGAGCTCGATCTTTTCCATCTCGATCAGGAAAACCTGCTGTATTCGGCCCTGAAGCTCTGGATAGACAATATTGGTGTCGAAAGCGGATGCGTCTGTCTGCGTGATGGTAAAGAATGGCTGCCCATCGCCAGCCTGAGCTGGGACCTGGATGCCGGTTACCTCAGGAGCAGCCCGGCATTCCTGCAGAAACTGACCGAAGACACTTCATTGCTCGACAGTGAGGCATCAGAAGCCAGCCTTGTGAGCCGGCAGGAGGGGGGCTTTCTCCTGCTGCCACTGCGCTGCAATCAGCAGGTGCTGGGCATGCTTGGACTGTTCCATTCACAGCCCGGATTCCTGCGCGAGGAGCACCGGCGGCTTGGCGTGATCTTTGCCAATCTGCTGGCGCGCGCCATGCAGTTCGGGCGCATGGCCCGTGACATGCAGCAGGAAGTCTCCCGACGGATGGCATCGACGGATGCGGTCATGCAGGAAACCCTGCAGCTCAAAAGAAAGTTCGAGCGGCTTTCCTTCATGGATGAGCTGACCCAGTTGCACAACCGGCGTTACTTCATGCAGGAGGCCCGGCTGGCCTTGGCGCGCGATCTGCGCACCGGCACGCCCTTTACGCTTTTGCTGCTGGACCTCGATCATTTCAAGCGGATCAACGACCGCTACGGGCATGTGACCGGCGATGCCGTGCTGCGCAGCGTGGCCGACTTCCTGAAATCACGTGTACGTAAAACCGACATCCTGGCGCGCCTGGGTGGCGAGGAATTCGCAGTCGCCCTGCCGGGGACGGATACTGCGGGTGCCAAGCGGATGTGCGTATCCTTGCTTGAAGGCCTGCGCCAGCAGGGTTGTCACGGAGACGAAGGCGTGGTGGTGCGGGTTACCTTGAGCATTGGCATGGCCAGCAGCGCTGATCTGGACTTCGTGGATGGTGAAATGGACCTCGAGCGTCTCTATCAGCTATCCGATCAGGCCCTGTACTCGGCCAAGCAGGGTGGTCGGGATCAGTGCTGCAATTACAGCGAAATGAGCATCTGCCACTTATAGCTTGGCTTTTCCGGTAAGCCGCAACAGGGCGATGTCCTTGCCTGAATAAAGCTCCCTCTGCTCCAGCAGCAGGTAAGCCTGCGTGCCAGGTTCGAGCTGGCTGGCCAGCGTCCGCAATTGCGCAGCGGGCAGGGCCAGATAGACAGGCCTTCCCATGTCGAGCAGGCGTTTCAATGCCTGCATGTCCTGTAGCTTGACGACCCCCTGATCACCCTTTCCGCCATAAAAAAGAAAGGAGGGCTGGAACCAGTGCCAAGTGGCCAGGGTATAGGGTTCACCCTTTTGCAGGCCTTGGATCATCTGCCCGAAGTTCCTGGACGGCTTCGCCACCTCCAGTTGTGGCAAGGCATAAGCGACCAGCACGAGGGTGAGCACCACCCCGGATAGTGTCACGCCGGCCAGGGCCGCGGATGTCTGCCTGCGCCAGATCAACAGTAGGCCCGCCAGGCCGGCCAGCCCAAAGGGCAGGCCAAGCAGCCACAGGTTCGTGATGCCGGGGATGCTTTTGGGCAGATACAGTTCGCCGGCAACGGACAGTGCCACGCCGATCAGCAGGAGCACGGTAAAGGAAAGTGCCAGGCCTGCCTTTTGAAAAGGCAATTCACCGCGCAATGCCTGCGTCATGCGCCAGGCAATCAGGATGAAGAGTGGCGGATAGGCCGGCCAGATGTAATTGGGCAGCTTGGTGGCCGCCAGGCTGAAGAAGGCGATCCAGACCAGGGCCCAGAGCAGCAGAAAGGCCTGCGCCGGTGCCGCTTCGATCATTCGCGGCCCGTATTGGCGAAATGGCGCCACAAGCGCCTGAGGCAGCAGGATCGACCAGGGCAGCAGGGCCAGGGGCAGGGTCAGCAGGTAGAAAAAGACGGGCCCCCGGTGGCCTTCCATCGGGTTGGAAAAGCGGCTGAGATTGTGGGTACCGAGAAACTGGCTGAGCCACTGGCCCTCGCTCTGCCACCAGACCAGCCCATACCAGGGCAGGGCGATCAGCAGAAACAGCGGAATGCCCAGCGCGAGATGCGTCTCTCGCCAGAGATGCGGCAGGTCGCGGCGCCAGGCCAGAAACAGCACGATGATCAGGCCGGGCAGCAACAGGCCAATCGGTCCCTTGGCCAGCACGGCAAGGCCAAGCGCAGCGTAGCTGATGAGATAATCCCGGCGCCGCGTCTCGGCATGCAGATAGCCGTTGATCCAGCTCAAAAGCCCCAGGCTGCTGAAAAAGATCAAGAGGGGGTCGGGTACTGCCGCCCGGAAGATGACCTGGCTGTGCAGGGCGGTGGCGGCAAGGATCCCCGCGATCAGGCCGGTGCGGGCATCGAAGAGGCGTCTGGCCTGCCAGGCGACGAGCAGCACCAGCAGGGCGCCAAACAGCACTGCCCCGGCCCGCAGCCCCCATTCGTTGAAGCCCAGTATCCGGGTCATGCCCGCCATCACCCAGTAATTCAGGATGGGCTTGTCCGGTCGCAGCTCACCGTTGAAGGTCGGCACGATGAAATCCTGCCGGGCAAACATCTCCTTGAGCGCCTGGGCGTTGTTGGGCTCGTCGATGTCCCACAGGGAATTGTGGCCGGTGCCCATGCCAAACAGCAGCAGGGCAAACACAAACAGCAGCAGGCTTTCCTTGAGGAAGGGTCGGTTCATGGATGGCCTAGCGCTCGCCCTTGAGGACCCGGGCTTTGTCGCGCTGCCACTCGCGGTCCTTGATGGTGGCGCGCTTGTCATGCAGTTGTTTGCCGCGCGCCAGGCCGATCTCCAGCTTGGCACGTCCCTGTTTCCAGTACATGGCGGTCGGCACCAGGGTATAGCCGCGGCGTTCCACCTGGCCGATCAGGCGGTTGATCTGCTGACGGTGCATCAGCAGCTTGCGGGTGCGCAGGGGATCGGGCTTGATGTGCGTGCTGGCAGTGGGTAGTGGCGAGACGTGCGCGCCAAACAACCAGAGCTCGCCATTCTTGACCATGACGTAGCTCTCCTTGAGGTTGATGCGACCCGCACGGATGGACTTGACCTCCCAGCCTTCCAGCACGAGACCGGTCTCGAAACGCTCCTCGATGAAGTACTCGAAGCCTGCCTGCCGGTTCAGGGCGATGGTGGATTCACTCATAGGGGTCTGATCTTCGGATTGCCAGCGAAAGCCGTCCATTGTAGAAGAGTTATTCAGGAAGTCATAGTGAAAAAGCCGTCCTGGGGAGTGCGATGGCAAGAGGAAAACGTGGATACTGGCATGAGCTGCCTGGCTTTCGCCTGTATTCGGAAATGCCGGAGATCGCCGCTGCGCTGGAGAGCTATCTGCTCGAAGCCCGTGAAGAGATCCTGCTGGAGATCTATATCTTCGAGGCGGGGGACTGGCCCGGGCGGGTCATGGATATCCTGGAAGCCAAGGCCCAGGCGGGCCTGCGGGTGCGCGTGACGCTCGATGCCATTGGCTCGATGGCCTTCCCGCGTGCCTGGTCCGAGCGCCTGGAAGCGGCCGGCGCTCAGGTGATCTGGTTCAATCGCCTGAAGTTCCTGCATCTGCGGCGTACCATGCGCCGCACTCATCGGCGTATCCTGGTCATCGATGGCGAGCTCGCGGTAACGGGAGGTTTTGCCATTGCCGATGACTGGCTGACCGGTGCCCGGACCGGGCGGCCCTACCGGGATCTGATGATCGCCTTTCAGGGACCGCTGGTGATTCAGATGCGCACGGCCTTTGCCAGCGTGCATCCTCATGCGCTCGCGCCCCTGCGCGGTGGCAGGCCTGTGCTGGAGGCCGGCACTGGTCTGGGTCGGGGGCGCCTGCTGATCAATGCCCCGCCAAGTCGCACCATGATCCACAAGCGGCTGGTCGCTGCCATCCGTAGCGCCCGCCGGGAGGTCTGGATTGCGAGTCCCTATTTCAACCCGGACTTCTGGGTGCGCCGGGCTTTGTACCGCGCCGCCCGCCGTGGCGTGGACGTACGCATCCTGCTGCCCGGTGCCCTGACGGATCATCCGATTTTGCGTTACGGCAGCAGGCGTTATTATCATAAGATGCTGACTGCCGGCATTCGCATCTTTGAATACACGCCGGCTTTCTTGCACAGTAAGTGTGCAATCGTGGACGGACGTTGGGCGTCCGTCGGTTCCGCGAATCTGGACCTGCTGAGTCACTGGTTCAACCGAGAACTGAACCTGGAATGCCGTGGCCGGCCACTGGTCAGTCTTCTCGTTGCGCTGTTTTCGCGAGAACTGCGCCTTTCCCGGGAAATCCTGCTGCAGGACTGGCAGATGCGTCCCTTCTGGGAGCGTCTGCTGGAAGAAGGGCTTGGCATTGTTGATCGCCTTTTGCAGCGGCGTACCCTGGCTCGTTACCGACGATAAGGACAGATCATGTTCAAAGTACAAAAATCAGCCATCCTGCCCTATACCCCGGCGCAGGTCTTTGCTCTGGTCGAGGACATTCCGGCCTATCCGCAGTTCCTGCCCTGGGTGGGCGGTACCCGTGTGATCAGCCGCAGCGATGATGAAGTCGTGGCGGAAATCACGGTCGCCCACGGCAGCCTCAACAAGGCTTTCACTACCCGCAATCTGTACCAGCGTCACAAGATGGTGCAATTACGCCTGGTCAATGGACCTTTTCGCACCCTGGAAGGATTCTGGCGCTTCGAGCCGGTTCGCGGTGGCACCCGGGTCAGCCTGGACCTGCAGTTTGATTTCGCCAGCCGCCTGCTTGGTATGATGCTCGGTCCCCTGTTCCGGCACGCCACCGAAACCATGGTGGGCGCTTTCCAGAACCGGGCCCGTGCCCTCTATGGCCAGGCCCAGGTTCCACCAGACCAGATTCCGAGCGAGGCCTGAGCCATGAAAGTGGAAATCGCGTATGCCGAGCGCCATCAGCAATGGCTTTTGATGGTGGACCTGCCCGAGGGCAGTACTGTGGCCGATGCCGTGCAGCGTTCCGGCATCCTGGATAAGGCGCCGCATCTGGATTACGGGACCTTGAAGGTCGGGATCTTTGGCAAGGCCACCAAGATGGACCGCGTGCTGCGTGATGGCGATCGCGTCGAGATCTACCGGCCCTTGATTGCCGACCCCAAGCAGGTTCGCGCGGAGCGGGCCAAGACCGGCAAGATCCGCAAGACCGACAGCGAGCCGGTCGAAGGCTAGGGTGTTTGTGGCTTGAGATCGCCTTCGGTGCGTGTCAGCCTGCCCTCGTCGTCGAAAAAGACGCTCAGATGCTTCTGCTGGCGGCTGCCATAGGAAGGTTTGAAGCTGTACGCGTAGTCCCAGCGCTTGGCATGGAAGGGGTCGGCAAGCGCGGGCGTGCCGAGCAGATTGCGGACTTCCTCACGGCTCATGCCGGGTTTGAGCTGCTGTACCTGGCTTTCCTTGATGACATTGCCCTGCTGTACATCCACCCGATAGAGATTGCACCCGGTGAGTGCCGCGCTGGCCAGCACGGTACCCAATACAACGCTGTTGAGCCTGATCTTCATAAATTTCTGCTCGCCCTCCCGGTCAAATTCATTACAATAGCGGAAAACGGTTTCCACCGAGGATTGTCCCATGCAGAGACTCGATAGTGAAGATTTGAAAAAGGCCGGCCTCAAGGCCACCCTGCCGCGCCTGAAAATCCTGCGCATCCTGGAAAGCAGCGATGCGCGGCATCTGACTGCCGAAGAGGTCTACCGGCACCTGCTGGATGCCGGCGAGGAAGTCGGGCTTGCCACCGTCTATCGCGTGCTGACCCAGTTCGAGGCCGCCGGTCTGGTGAAACGGCATCACTTCGAAGGCGATCGCTCGATCTTCGAACTGCACGAGGGCGGGCACCATGACCATATGGTCTGCACCGCCTGTGGCAAGGTGATCGAGTTCCTCGACCCGGCCATCGAGGAGCGTCAGCGGCAGATCGCCGCACAGCACGACTTCGTGATGAGCGAGCATAGCCTCTACCTGTATGGTACATGCCGGGGCATGCGCGAGCGCGGGGTCTGTTCCTATGTCACCAGCCCGGGGAGCACCAGGGCCGGCGAGCCGGTCTAGCCCGTCAGCAGTGCCGGACTGTCTTTTTCCGCCATCTCCAGCATTTCCATCGCCATCGCCCGCGTCTGCTCGGTGATCTGAACCCCGCCCAGCATGCGCGCCAGTTCCTCTCCACGCGCCTTCCTGTCGAGTTGCCGGATCAGGCTCTGGGTATGTTCCGCCAGCAGGGTCTTGCTCACCTGCAGGTGCTGATGCCCCTGGGCAGCCACCTGCGGCTGATGGGTGATGCAGAATACCTGCTTTTTCATCCCGAGCTGGCGCAACTGCCGCCCGACGATCTCCGCCACAGCACCTCCCACGCCGACATCGACCTCATCGAATACCAAAGTGCCTACCTCGCCAAGCCCGGCCAGCACCACCTGAATGCCGAGGCTGATGCGTGACAGCTCGCCGCCGGATGCCACCTTGGCCAGCTCGCGGGGCGGCTGGCCGGGATTGGTATTCACCAGGAAGCTGACCTGATCCAGGCCCTGCGCCCGGTAGCTCGACTCATCCTCAGGGTTTGCGGCCCGGACCTCGACCTGAAAGCTGCCGCGTGGCAAGCCCAGCTGCTGCATCTGGCCGGTCACGGCGGCCCCAAAGGATTCGGCCGCCTGCTGCCGTGCCCGGCTGACTTGGCTGGCGGTCTTGCGATAGGCCAAAGCCGCCGTGGCCAGCCGGTTCTCGGCCTGGGCCAGGGCTTCGGAAAGGTTCTCCAGGGAATCCCGCTCGGTCACCAGGGCGTCGCGCTTGGCCAGCAGTCCGGCATAGTCGCAATGATGCTTGCGCAGCAGGTTCTGGATCTGGTTCAGACGCTCGATCACCTCATCGAGCCGGCCCGGGTCGCTTTCCAGATGGCCCAGATAGTTGCGTAGTTCCGTCGCTGCCTCATCCACCTGAATCAGGGCGTCATCGATCAGGGTCAGCACCGTGCCCAGCCGGGCATCCACGCCGCTCATGTCACCCAGCTGGCGCGAGAGCGTGCCGAGAATGTCGCTGACCGCGTGCTCGCCTTCATAGAGCTGATCCAACGCCCGGCTGGCAGTGGTCTGCAGGTCATGGGAGGCGGACAGGCGCAGCCGATCCTGTTCGAGGGTGTCCAGCTCATCTGGCTGGGGATTGATCTGCTCCAGTTCTTCAAGCTGGTAGCGGATCAGTTCCAGCCGCGCTTCGCGGTCCTGCTGGCTCTGGCTGAGGCTGGCGAGTTCGGTCCTGCATGCCTGCCAGGCCAGATAGCGGGCGCGTAGATCCTGCAATTCGGCGCCCAGGCCGGCATAGGTATCCAGCAGCTCCCGCTGTACCTCGGCCTGCAGGAGGCTCTGATGGGCGTGCTGGCCATAGATGTCGGCAATGCGGTCGCCGATCTGCTTGAGCTGCTGCAGCGGCACCGGCCGGCCATTGACGAAGGCCCGCGAGCGCCCGTTGCTGTTCACCACCCGCCGCAACAGGCAGCCGCCTTCCTCGTCGAGCTCCAGACTTTCCAGCAGTTGCAGTACCGGGTGGCCGTCCGGCAGGAGAAACTCGGCGCTGATGTCCGCCTGCTCGGCGCCATGGCGGACCATGCCGGCGTCGGCCCGTTCCCCCAGCACCAGGGACAGGGCATCGACGATGATGGACTTGCCGGCGCCGGTCTCGCCGGTCAGGACGGTGAGGCCGGCGGCAAGATCGAGATGCAGTTTTTCGATGATGGCGAAATCGCGAATACTTATGTGGCTGAGCATGGAAGGTCAATCATCGCCGATCTGTTCGGCCCAGTGGAGTTTCTGTCGCAGGAGCTGGAAGTGATCCGAGCCCAGCGGGTGGATGAAGCTGGCAGAGCAGGGCGAGCGTGCAATATGGATCTGATCACCCTCGCAGAGGTTGATGGTGCTGTGACCATCGAAGCTGACCTGGGCCGGGTTGTGCCGCAGATCATTGATGCAGATGCGCACCGTCGACGTATCCGGAATGACCAGGGGCCGATTGCTCATGGTGTGCGGGCAGATCGGTACCAGCAGCATGGCGCCCATGCCCGGATGCATGATGGGGCCACCTGCCGAGAGCGCATAGGCGGTGGAGCCCGTTGGCGTGGAGATGATCAGGCCATCCGAGCGCAGCTTGAAGGCAAAGGTGTCATTGATGTGGGTGTCGAATTCGACCATGCGGGCAAAATTGCCCTTGTGGACCACGATATCGTTCAGGGCCGGCGCATTGCTCAGCACATAATGGCCTTCCCGCCAGATGCTGCCCAGCAACAGGGTGCGCTGATCCACCTCATATTGTCCGGCCAGGATTTCCGGCAGCATGGTCTCTATCTCTTGCAGCGAGACATTGGCCAGAAATCCCAGTCGTCCCATGTTGATGCCCAGCAGCGGTACGCCGAAGAAACAGAAGGTCCGGGCCGCGCCCAGCAGGGTACCATCGCCCCCCAGCACGATGATCAGGTCGCAGGCCTGACCCATCTGGTCGCGGGCCAAGACGCGGTGCGCCGGCGTGCCCTGGTCGAGATAGCTGGCGCTCTCGGCTTCCAGTACGAGCTCCAGACCGAGATCATGGATGACGCGCGCAAGCTTCTGCAGACAGGGCCCCGAGGAGGGGTCCTGATACTTGCCCATGAGGCCGATGGTCTTGAAAGGTGTGCTCATGTCCAAAAGCTAACATGGGGCCGCGATTTCGCCAAGAAAATCCAGGTGCCGGAATTACAGGTGCCGGAATGGGGCCAAGGACGGGCTTTTCTTGACACCCGCTGGCCTGCTTGCTAGTTTTTGGCACTCTAGCCATGAGAGTGCTAAAGCGCCATGAGTCAGGGCAACAGTTCCATAACCGAGCACCAGCGCGCCTTTGCCCAGGTCGATGAGCGGGCCCGGCACCTCCTCAAGACCCTGGTGGAGCGCTACATCGTGGAAGGCCAGCCGGTGGGCAGCCGCCAGCTCGCCCGCGATGCCGGCCTGCAGCTCAGTGCCGCAACCGTGCGCAATGTCATGGCCGATCTGGAGGAGATCGGGCTGGTGGTCTCGCCGCACACCTCGGCCGGCAGGGTGCCGACCCAGCTTGGTTACCGCTTCTTCGTGGACATGCTGATCCAGGTGCGGCCCCTCAACGAGAATCGCAGCCAGGCCCTGCTGGAACAGCTCGGTAGCGGGCCGGCCAGTCCGGGGACCGCTGCCCAGGTGGCCTCGCAGGTGCTGTCGCACCTCACCCGCATGGCCGGTTTCGTCCGGGTGCCCAAGCGTTCCCAGTCGGCCTTCCGGCATATCGATTTCGTCGCGCTGGGGCAGCAGCGCATCCTGGTGGTGCTGGTCACCCACACGGGGCAGGTGGAAAACCGCATTATTCAGATCGAGCGTCCCCTGTCGCCAGGCGAACTGGTGCAGGCCGCCAACTATTTCAATGAGCGCTATGCCGGATTGCCGCTCGGCGAGGTGGCCCGGATGCTGCAGGCCGAGTTGCTGCAGGCCCGCAATCAGCTGGATTGCATCCTGCGCAGTGCCATGGAGATGGGCCAGGAGGTCCTGAATCTGCGTGATGACGAGGTAGTCATCGACGGTGAGTTCAACCTGCTGGATGCGCCGGGCCTCGATAACCTGCAACAGTTGCGCGATCTGATGGAGACCGTGCGGCGCGGTGAGGATCTCATCCACCTGCTCGACGAGAGCGCGCGCGCCGACGGCATCCGCATCTTCATCGGCGAGGAGTCCGGCTTTGCCTCCATGAGCCAGTTCAGTCTGGTCACGGCGCCCTATCAACTCGATGGCCAAGTCGTGGGCGTGCTTGGCGTGCTCGGCCCGACCCGCATGCCCTACCAGGACATCATTCCGCTGGTGGATTGCACGGCGCAACTGCTGTCCGGCGCCCTTTCGACGAAATAGGACTTGAAAAGCCGGCACGCCTTCCCCATCTACAGTTCAAACCTGGAAATCGTCACATATCGAGGGAGCAAGGGGCAATCATGACAGACGTCAATGAGACAGCAGGTCAGGAGCAGATGCCAAACGAGGATGCTGGCAACGCCGCCATCGACTGGGAAGAGAAAGCCCGGGAAAACTGGGAACAGTTTCTGCGCACCCGTGCCGAACTGGAGAACATCCAGAAGCGCAACCAGCGCCAGCTGGAAGATGCGCACAAGTACGCCATCGAGCGCTTCGCCCGCGAGCTGCTGCCCGTCAGGGACAGCCTGGAGATGGCCCTGGCTTCCGAGAGCAATGCCGGCAACGCCGAGCAGTTGCGCGAGGGGGTGCAGATGACCCTGAACATGCTGACCCAGGCCTTTGAGAAATTCGGCATCCAGTTGATCGACCCCGAGGGGGAGCGTTTCGACCCGAACCGCCATCAGGCAATTGCTGCCGTGGAGGATGAGGGTGAGCCCAACCGCGTGCTGCAGGTGCACCAGAAGGGCTACTCGATCAGTGACCGTCTGTTGCGGCCCGCGATGGTTTCGGTATCCAAGGCGGCTGGCAATCCGGGCTAGGATGCCATCAAGAGACTAAATTCATAAAATCCTTAAGGAGCAGACAATGGCAAAGATCATCGGCATCGACCTGGGAACCACCAACTCCTGCGTCGCCATCATGGAAGGCGAGCGGGCGAAAGTCATCGAGAACAGTGAAGGCCGGCGCACCACGCCGTCCATCGTCGCCTTCGGCGAGGATGGCGAGATCCTGGTCGGCGATGCCGCCAAGCGTCAGGCGGTCACCAATCCGGAAAACACGGTCTACGAGGTCAAGCGCCTGATCGGCCGCAAGTTCGAGGATCCCGAAGTCCAGAAGGACATGAAGCACGTCTCCTACAAGATCGTGCGCGCCGACAATGGCGATGCCTGGGTGGAGGTGCGCGGCAAGCGCTATTCGCCGCAGGAAATCTCGGCCATGGTCCTGAAAAAGATGAAGCAGACCGCCGAGGATTACCTGGGCGAAACCGTGAGCGAGGCCGTGATCACGGTGCCGGCCTACTTCAATGATGCCCAGCGACAGGCCACCAAGGATGCCGGTCGCATCGCCGGTCTGGAGGTCAAGCGCATCATCAACGAGCCGACCGCGGCCAGTCTGGCCTTTGGCGAGGACAAGAGCCCCAACGACAGCAAGATCGCCATCTATGACCTGGGCGGTGGCACTTTCGACGTATCCATCATCGAGATCGCCAATGTCGAGGGCGAGCACCAGTTCGAGGTACTCTCTACAAATGGCGACACCTTCCTTGGCGGCGGCGACTTCGACAGTCGCCTGATCACCTATCTGGCCGACGAGTTCAAGAAGGAGTCCGGCATCGACCTGCGCAATGACCGTCTGGCCCTGCAGCGCCTGAAGGAAGCGGCGGAAAAGGCCAAGATCGAGCTCTCTTCCAGCCAGCAGACCGATGTCAACCTGCCCTTCATCACGGCGGATGCCACCGGACCCAAGCATCTGAACATCAAACTGACCCGCGCCAAGCTGGAGTCGCTGGTGGAGGATCTCATCGAGCGCAGCATGGGCCCCTGCCGCACCGCCCTGAAGGATGCCGATCTTTCCACCAGCCAGATCACCGACGTGATCCTGGTCGGCGGCCAGACCCGCATGCCCAAGGTGCAGGAGGCGGTCAAGGATTTCTTCGGCAAGGAGCCGCGCAAGGACGTCAATCCCGACGAGGCGGTGGCCATCGGCGCGGCCATCCAGGGCGCGGTGCTGTCGGGCGAAAAGCGCGACGTGCTGCTGATGGACGTCACCCCGCTGTCCCTGGGCATCGAGACCCTCGGTGGCGTGATGACCAAGCTGATCGAGAAGAACACCACCATCCCGACCCGCAAGTCGCAGGTCTTCTCCACGGCCGATGACAACCAGACGGCGGTGACGGTGCATGTGCTGCAGGGCGAGCGCGAGATGGCGAGCGGCAACAAGTCCCTGGCCCGTTTCGATCTGACCGACATCCCGCCGGCCCCACGCGGCATGCCGCAGATCGAGGTGACCTTCGACATTGATGCCAACGGCATCCTGCATGTGTCGGCCAAGGACAAGCAGACCGGCAAGGAGCAATCCATCAAGATCACTTCCAGCTCGGGCCTGTCCGAGGAAGAGATCCAGCGCATGGTCAAGGATGCCGAGGCCCATGCCGCCGAGGACAAGCGCGCCCGTGAACTGGTGGATGCCCGCAATGAGGCCGATGCCCTGATTCACGCCACGCGCAAGACCCTGAGCGAGCAGAGCGACAAGGTGCCGGCCGACGAGAAGGCCAAGGTCGAGGAAGAACTCGGCAAGCTGGAAACGGCCATGAAGGGCGACGATCTGGACGCCATCCGCAATGCGGTGGCCACCCTGGCCGCAGCCTCGCACCGGCTGTCCGAGCAGGCCGCGCAGGGTGGGGCTCAGCCCCAGGGTGCCGCGGGAACCGGTGGCAAGGCCGGTGCAGGTGCCGACGATGTGGTCGAAGCCGAGTTCGAGGAGATGGACAAGAAGTAATTTCTCGAAACAGGCTGGGGCCAGCCAGAAGCCGGGACGGAGGCTGGCCTCCGTCCCTTTTTATTGCAAGAATGTCGATCCAGGCCAGTCTGGCTGCATGATGGAAAGCGGTTATGTCCAAACGAGATTATTACGAAATTCTGGGAGTCGGTCGCAGTGCGTCCGATGTTGAACTGAAGACCGCCTATCGGCGTCTGGCCATGAAGTACCACCCGGACCGCAATCCGGATGACCCGCAGGCCGAGGAGCATTTCAAGGAAGTCTGCGAGGCCTACGAGGTGCTTGCTGATGCCCAGAAGCGTGCCGCCTATGACCAGTTCGGGCATGCCGGCGTGGGCGCAGGCGAAGGAGGATTCGGCGGTGGTTTCGGTGGTTTTGGCGGGCTCGGCGATATCTTCAACGATATTTTCGGCGATGCCTTCGGCCGCGGTTTTGGCGGCGGGCAATCCCATCGCGGTGCCGACCTGCGCTATAACCTGGACCTCTCGCTCGAAGAAGCCGCGCTCGGCACCGAGGTCAAGATCCAGGTGCCGTCCTCGGAAAGGTGTGATGTCTGTGAGGGGACCGGCGCCAAGCCGGGCACCAAACCAGAGACCTGCGTCACCTGTGGCGGCATGGGTCAGGTGCGCGCCAGTCAGGGTTTCTTCTCGGTCACCCGTACCTGCCCAAGCTGCGGTGGCCTGGGTACCCTGATCCGCAATCCCTGCACCAATTGCCAGGGCAATGGCCGGGTCGTGCGGGAAAAGACCCTGTCCGTGAAGATTCCGGCGGGCGTGGATACCGGCGACCGCATTCGCCTCTCCGGAGAGGGTGAGCCAGGAGAGCGTGGCGCGGCGCGGGGAGACCTCTATGTGCATATCCGTATCCGGCCGCACCCGATCTTCAAGCGCGAAGGCGACAATCTGACCTGCGAGGTGCCCATCAGCTTTACCCGGGCGGCCCTGGGCGGGGAACTGGATGTGCCCACCCTGGAAGGTGGCGCCAAGCTCAAGATCCCGCATGGCACGCAATCGGGGCAGATATTCCGGCTGCGCAACAAGGGCATCAAGGGCGTACGCAGCCAGGTGCCCGGCGACCTTCTGTGCCGGGTGAATGTCGAGGTGCCGGTCAACCTGAGCGAGCGTCAGCGCGAGCTGCTGGAGGCCTTCGAGGCAGAGAACGATCCCCAGGGGGGGCAGACGCCCCAGGGCAGTAGCTGGAGCGGCAAGGTCAAGGACTTCATGGAAAAGATGGGATTCTGATGGTGAGAGTCGGAGTAACCGGCGCGGCCGGACGCATGGGGCGGCATCTGATCCAGGCCGTGACGCAACAGGAAGGGCTGGTGCTGGCCGCAGCCCTTGGGCGACCTGGTGGCAGCTATCTGGGGACTGATGCGGGATTGCTTGCCGGGGGGGCGCCCCTGGGCGTGCCGGTGGTGGACAGCCTGCACCGGGTGCTGGATGCGCTGGATGTTGTCATCGAATTCACCACGCCATCGAGCACGCTGGCGCATCTTGAGGCCTGCCGCAATGCCGGCAAGGCCATGGTGATCGGCACGACCGGCTTCGATGCCGCGCACCGGCGCATCATCGAGGAACATGCCCGCCATATTCCGCTGGTTTTCGCGCCGAACATGAGCGTTGGCGTGAATGCCCTGTATGGCGCGCTGCGGCAGATGGCGCAGGTGCTCGGCGAGGAGTATGACGTCGAGATCATCGAGGCCCATCACCGCAACAAGGTCGATGCGCCTTCCGGTACCGCGCTGGCGCTGGGCGAGGTCGTCGCCCAGGCGCTGGGCCGCGATCTGAAGTCCGTGGCGGTGTATGGCCGGGAAGGCATTACCGGGGTCCGGGACAGCAAGACGATTGGTTTTTCAACCATCCGCGGTGGCGACATCGTCGGGGATCACACCGTGATGTTCGCAGGTCCCGGCGAGCAGGTGGAGATCTCGCACCGGGCCAGCAGCCGCATGAACTTTGCCCGCGGTGCGGTACGCGCCGCCGCCTGGCTGGCGGGCCGCCGCCCCGGTCTGTACGACATGCAGGATGTGCTGGGATTGTCAGGGAAGTAGCGACTGAGCCCGTATGCCAGGGTAAAGCTATGACCCTTGTCCCTTTGGGCTCTTGGTCGGATTAACGGCCCTGCCAGTTCGCAGCATGCTTAGACCATCGAAGAGGGATGTCTGGTCCTGAGGGACCACGGGCCTGGCCCGTTCGTCACGACTAAGAGAGGTCAGCATGGATAGACAGGCCACCGGCGTCCAACGCATGGAGCTTCGGAGCAGTCCCCGGAAATGGGCAAAGGTTCAGGTTTACCTGTTTTATAAAGCCTTTCCGGCCAGACAGTGCAAGTTGCAAAATCTCAGCAGCAATGGGGCCTTCCTGGAAGCCCGCCTGCCCCTGTATGCGGTGAATGCGCCGGTGCAGGTGCTGTTCGTATTGCGCAAGCAGAACGTGATCCGCCTGTACCGCATCCGTGCCCGCGTGGTCCGGGTGACGGAGGATGGGACGGGCCTGATGTTCTCTCGCCAGGCAAGTCGGTTCGGGCGCCGGGGCTAGCCTGGACGCCCGTAATCAGGCGCGGCCCTTATTGCAATAGCCTCGAAACCAGCAAACTGATGAAGCAGGACCGGCTCGGCGCCAGGGCCAGCGGTGCAACATTGGCTTTGTCGCCGCTATCCTTGACAAAAAACCCTTTTCGAACCACCTTTAGTGCTATACAGCCGTAAAAAAGGCCCCTGCAGGCCGGCGTACGCAACTGCCCGCGGTAGACCGCAGTGACTGGTCGGGTCTGGCATTATCTGAAAGGGCAGGCTTTGAGTTCTTCCTTTGATTTGTCCGGCACGCTGCCGGACATCGTGAACTATGCTCTGAGCCTGGATATTTCCGGCAAGCTGCCGATCATCGACGCACACGGAAATGTTGGCTGGCTGCTCTTTGCCGACCGGCGCCTAAGAAATGTCTGGCTTGGAGACCACTCCGGCGAGGCGGCGCTGCAGGCGCTCGCAACCGGTAGCCAGATCAATTGCAGTTTTGATGCCAAGCCTGGAGAAAGCAGCGGGCCGCTCTGTCTGGACTACGAGGGCCTGCAGCAGGTCCTGGCGAAGTTGGAGAACTCGGGTAAGCTGGAATCTGCAGCCAGTCTGGAGCGGGAACAGCCTGCGCCGCCGGCAAGGCCCCAGCGCAACCTGCCGGAAAGTAGTACGCGTTTTCCTCAGGTGCCGACGGATCTTTTTCCCAATGACAAGGATGTCCTGCTTTTCGGGGTCATCATGGGCGCGCGGGCGCAGGTACACGCGTCCAATCTGCCCGAGGGGCGGGTGCAGAATCCCGCGGCCCTGCTCAAGCAGATCCTGAGGTTCGCGGTGAATACCCAGGAGATGGCAGGTTTTCTGCCGGCTCCGGACAGCAGCGAGACCAGTCACAAGCTGATCATGGAGATTCCGGGGTATCTGCTCGGGGTGTCCCAGGAAAAAGACATGCCCTGGACGCTTTTCGTTGTCTGCAGGAAACCTGAATACCTGGGCCATACCTTTCTGCTGGCACGGCTCGACGCCTTGCACCAGCATGTGCATGTGAATCCGGAGGACCGCTCATGAGCAATCTTGCCGAGGCGGATGTCGCCAGCACGAAGCGGCAGCGCCCGAAAATCGTTTTTACCGGGACAGTGGGCGCCGGAAAGACCACGGCACTCAAAGCCATCAGCGATATCGCGCCGGTGACCACGGATGTGCGCGCCTCCGAGGACGAGGTAGCCGCCATCAAGGACAATACCACGGTGGCGATGGACTATGGCCATCTGGTGCTGGCCAGCGGCGTCAAGGTGGATCTCTACGCCACGCCCGGCCAGGAACGGTTTTCCTTCATGTGGGAGATCCTGGGGCGAAACAGCGCGGGTCTGATTTTGTTGTCCGATGCCAGTCGTCCCAATCCCATTGAGGATTTCCGTTTCTTCTGGCAGCGTTTTCAGCCGATCGTCAAATCAGCGCCCGTCGTCGTCGGGCTGACAAAGACCGACTGCCAGTCTCCCGAGCTGGTGGAAGCCCTGCAGGATCAGATCCGGCGTGACATCCCCGGCGCCGGTGCCATGGCAGTCGACGCGCGCAACGCCGTTGACATGAAAAAACTCGTCTTTTCCCTGCTGCTTCGCATCGATCCCGCGCTTCTGCGCTGACTCATCCCTGTTTCTGCGACTGCCCCGATGCCGACCCGGCAGACTGGATCAGCATCGGTTGTACTGCCTTCCACACCGACTTGACGATGATGCGTTGACCTGCGGCGTTGGGGTGAATGCCGTCATCAAGATTCAGAGCGAAATTGCCGGCCACGCCCTCCAGCAGGAAGGGCAGGAAAGCGGTCTTGTGCGCGCGGGCAAGGTCCGGATACATCTGCTGGAACTTCCGGGCATAGGCGGAGCCATAGTTAGGTGGAATGCGCATGCCAACCAGCAGAACCTCGGCCCCGGATGCCTTGGACATCTGGATCATGCGTTCCAGATTGTTCTTGGCCTGCGATAATGACAGACCCCGCAAGGCATCGTTGGCGCCCAGTTCCAGAATCACCAGACGGGGCTTTTCCCGGGCCAGCAGGGCGGGCAGGCGGGCCAGTCCGCCTGCCGTGGTTTCGCCACTGATGCCGGCATTGATCACGCGATACTTCATGTTCGCTTGATCAATCTGCTTTTGCAGCAGCGTTGGCCAGGCCTGATCCCGATCCAGACGATAGCCCGCGGTGAGACTGTCGCCGAAAGCAAGAATCACGGGCCGGGTCTGGGCTTCAGCCGGCAGGCTGAAAAAGGAAAACAAGAAAAAACTCATCAGGACAGGCCAGTGCATGGCAAAATGTCTGTTCAATCTCATGGAGCAGCCTTTTGACGAAGATATTGGAAGTTCGTCATCTCTCGAAGGTGGTCAGCGAACGTGGTTCTGAGCTGGTTTTGCTGGAGGATATCAATTTTTCGCTGCGGGCCGGAGAGGTCGCTGCCATACAAGGACCCTCGGGCGCCGGCAAATCCACCCTGCTGGGGTTGCTCGCTGGCTTAGACCTTCCGACTCGCGGACAAGTTTTGCTGGAAGGCCAGGATATTTTCGCCCTGGATGAAAATGCCCGGGCCAGTCTGCGCGGCCGGCTGATCGGTTTCGTGTTCCAGTCCTTTCAATTGCTTCCTGCACTTACCGCTCTTGAAAATGTGATGCTGCCGCTGGAACTGGCCAACCGGCCCCAGGCGCGCCTGCGCGCCCGGGACATCCTTGCGCGGGTAGGGCTGGAGCATCGCCTCGGGCATTATCCTGCGCAGTTGAGCGGCGGCGAGCAACAGCGGGTGGCCGTGGCCCGTGCCTTCGCCATCGAGCCGCCGCTGCTGCTGGCCGATGAGCCCACCGGTAATCTCGACCAGCAAACCGGCGAGCGGGTCATCGAACTGCTGTTCTCATTGAACGCCGAGCGCCAGACCACGCTGGTGCTGGTGACCCATGATGCCCATCTGGCTGCGCGTTGCGAGCGCCAGTTGCGAATCGATAACGGGCATTTGCTGGAGCCGACATGAGTTCGCCTGCCCTCAGCCTGCGGCTTGCGTTGCGTCAGTTGCGTTCAGGCTGGCGGGATCTGCTCGGCCTGGTGCTGGCGCTGGCCATTGGCGTGGCCGCGCTGGTGGCGGTTTCAGCCTTTACCGACCGGGTCGCGCGGGGGCTGGCGCGGGACGCGGGTGCGCTGCTCGGGGCGGATCTGGTGTTGAGCGCCGGCCGCCCGCTGGCGCCGGAATTCGCGGACCGGGCCCGGCAACTTGGCCTGCAGTCGGTCAGGACCGTGGATTTTCCGAGCATGGTGCTTGTCGGGGAGCGTGACCGGCTGACAGAGGTCAAGGCCGTCAGCCCTGGTTTTCCCCTGCGGGGCCGGCTGCAGGTGCGTGATGCGGCTGGTCGGGCGTTGACGGGCATTCCGGCGCCAGGCACGGTCTGGGTGGAACCGGATCTGCTGAACCAGTTGCGCCTGTCGCTGGGGGATGGCATTGAACTGGGTGATCGTCGCATGCGTCTGGCAGGTGTCATCATCAATGAGCCCTCGCGCGGTGGCGGCATATTCACCCTGGGGCCGCGGGTCATGCTGAACCTGCAGGATCTGGCCAGCACCGGGCTGTTGGGGTTCGGTAGCCGTGCCCGCTATCGCCTGCTGCTTGCCGGCCCGCCGCAGGCGCTGGAAGGCTTCAGGAGCTTCGTCCAGCCACGGCTTGAACGTGACATGCGCCTGGAGGATGTCCAGAGCGCCCGCCCGGAACTGCGCATCACGCTGTCGCGGGCGCAGAATTTCCTGGGGCTCGCGGCGCTGACCGCCTTGCTGCTCTCCGGCATTGCCATTGCCACGACGGTGCGTAGCTTTGTGTCTCATCGCCTCGATGCTGTCGCCATCCTGCGCTGTCTGGGGGCCTCGACCGGCTGGATTCTCTCGACCTTCCTGCTGCAGATCCTGTTGCTGGGCGTGCTGGGCGGGCTGGCTGGCGTGGCGCTGGGTTATCTTTTCCAGGCCGTGCTGCCGCAACTGCTTGCGGGACTGCTGGAGGTCTCGCTGCCAGTGCCGGGCTTGCGTCCGGGGCTGATCGGGCTGCTGACAGGCCTCGCCAGTGTCATCATCTTTGCCCTGCCGCCCTTGTTGCGCATGCGCCGCGTGCCGGCCCTGCGTGTGTTGCGGCGTGACCTTGAGAGCAGTGGTCGACTGGATCTGCCGAGCCTGGTCGTGTACAGCCTTTCAGCGACACTGCTGGCTGGATTGGTGCTCTGGCAGGCCGGCGATCTGCGCCTCGGGCTCTATGTGCTGGCGGGCATGCTGGCCACCTTGCTGCTGCTGGCGATTGCCGGCAGGTTGCTGTTGCGCCTGATCCTGTCCTTGCGGCTGCTGGGCGGTATTGGGGCGCGTTTCGGACTGGCGAACCTGGCCCGGCCCGGCAACCAGAGTGTGGCGCAGATGCTCGCCTTCGGGGTTGCCCTGCTGGCGCTGCTGAGCATTTCGGTGGTCCAGCGGGATCTGCTGGCCGCCTGGTCGCATCGGGTGCCTGCGGATGCCCCCAACCGCTTTGTCATCAATCTGATGCCGGACCAGGTGCGGGCCTTCGGGGATTATTTCCGGGAGCACGACTTGCCCGCGCCCAAGGCCTATCCCATGGTCCGCGCCCGCCTGATAGCTATCGACGGCAGGCCGGTGAGCCAGATGCATTTCAAGGACCAGCGCGCCGAAGGGCTGGCGAAGCGCGAGTTCAATCTCTCATCAGCGCTCAGGCCGCAGGCAGACAACGTCATTACTGCCGGGCGCTGGTGGGGACCGCAGGACCGCCAGCGGTTGTGGTTGTCGGTGGAGGAGGGACTGGCCAACACCTTGGGGCTGCGGCTGGGTGATACCATGACCTACGATGTCGCGGGACAGAGTTTCACGGCGAAGGTGGTGAACCTGCGCCGGGTCAACTGGGACAGCTTCCATGTGAACTTCTTCGTGGTGATGCCACCGGGTTATCTGGACCGCATGCCATCCACCTATGTCTCCAGCTTTTATCTGCCACCGGAGAAGGAGAATTTCAGCGCCGGCCTGGTGGCGCGTTTCCCGAATGCCTCGGTGCTCGATGTCGAGGCCATCGTCCACCAGGTCCAGGACATCCTCGGGCGCGTAAGCCAGGTGGTGGGCTTCGTGTTTCTGTTTTCGCTGGCGGCGGGTGTGGTGGTGCTGTTTGCAGCGATCCAGTCCAGCCAGTGGCAGCGTCGCCGTGATGCCGCATTGCTGCGCACCCTGGGGGCGAAGTCGGCTCACCTGCGCCTGGCAAGCTTTACCGAATTTGCTGCCATCGGTTTTGCCTCGGGACTGATCGCAGCACTCGGGGCGACCCTGCTCACGGCCATCCTGAGCCGTGAGGTCTTTGACCTGCCCTTCAGCCTCAATCCCTGGATCTGGCTGCTCGGGCCTGCGCTCGGCGCGCTGGGCATCGGCTTGATGGGGCTATGGGCCCTGCGCCGGGTGATTGCCACGCCGCCCCTGCAGATCCTGCGCTAGGGCTGGAAGCTGGCTGCGGACAGGCTGGCGTGGGACAGCATGGCGCGGGCGATGGCGAGCTTTTTTTCCTGATCGCGGGTAAAGATGAAATCCACCGCAGTAGCTTGACCAGCCGGTGCTGGCGGGGATGGCTGGTCCAGCAGTCGGGCCAGGTGGCGGGCCAGGCCCAGGCTGCCATCGTGGATCTGGGTATCTGCCCCGAAAACGGCCCGGATCTCTGACTTGAGAAAGGCATAATGGGTGCAGCCCAGCACGACGCAGGGCGACGGACTGCCCTGAGGCAGCTGCGGGCGCACCTTCTCCTGCAGGTAGTCCCTGGCCGCATCGAAGGCGCCGGCCTCCACCAGATCGGCGAGCCCTGGGCAGGCAATGGGAAAGATCTGCCCGGCCCTGTCGGGGAAGCGCCCGATCAGTTGCTGGAGTTTGGGGCCGCGGATGGTCATGGCCGTGGCGAGTACGGCAATCGGGGCGCTGGTGTTGCTTTCCACAGCGGTTTTCAGGGCCGGTTCGATACCGAGGATGGGGATACTGGCGATCTCGCGGATGCTGCTGACAGCAGCACTGGTGGCGGAGTTGCAGGCGATCACCATGGCGGAAACGCCCTGTTCCACGAAGTGATGATAGATCTCGAGCGAGCGCGCGCGCACCCAGTCCGGTGACCTGTCACCGTAGGGAGCATTGGCTGTATCGCCGAAATAGAGGAAGCCGGCTCCGGGCAGGGTATCCATCAGGCTGGCCAGCACACTGAGACCGCCCAGCCCCGAATCAAAGACCCCGATCTTCAGGGAATGGGGTCCAGTACTCGAACTTTGGTCCTGCATCATGCAAATACGGCCATTTCCGGAGTCTAATCCTTGAAACTTGCGCCAAGGGGCGTTTACCATGCCCAATGCCTTGGATTTACGTCAATCCACCCTGCCACCACTGCGTCGCTTGCGGCGAAAGGAGTTCTCATGATCAAGAATGATGATGTCGTTTATATCAGTTACACCCTGAAAAATCAGGCTGGCGAGGTGCTGGAGCAGACCGGGGAGGCCATTCCCTACCTGCATGGCCATCAGAATATCTTCCCTAAGCTTGAAAGCTGCCTGGAAGGCAAGGAGCCCGGTGACCAGGTATCCGTGGACCTCTTGCCGGAAGAAGGCTTTGGCGAGATGCGCGAGGAACTGCGTCGCGTCGAACCCCGGGCAAGTTTTCCGGATGATGCCGATCTGCGGGTCGGTAGCCAGTTCGAAGGTGAGCTGCCTGATGGCGAGGTCGCTGTATTCACGGTGGTCAATGTGGATGGGCAGCAGGTTTTCCTCGATGGCAACCATCCGCTGGCCGGACAGCCGCTGCATTTCGACGTCGAAGTGAAGTCGGTGCGCCCCGCTTCCGCTGAAGAACTTGCCCATGGCCATGTGCATGGCGAAGGTGGACATCACCACTGATCCCAGCTGGCGCACCACAGCCCCGCAAGGGGCTGTTGCCGGTCGGGCATTCAGCGACGGACATGCCGGTAGACATACGCGGTAAGGCCCAGCAGCAATAAGCCGCCAATGACAAAATCGAACTGGTGGAAATAGGGCCGCAGGCCCTGCCAGTTTTCACCCAGGGTCATACCCAGCCAGGCCAGTCCATAGCACCAGATCAGCGAGCCGACGAAGGTATAGATGACAAAGCGGCTCAGGTTCATCCGGCTCACCCCGGCAGGCAGGGCGATGAAGGTGCGGATCACCGGCAGCAGACGCCCGACGAAGATGATGATGTCGCCATGACGGGCGAACCAGCGATCGGCAAGGTCCAGATCCCGGTGCGACAGCAACACGTATTTGCCGTATTTCTCCGCCAGCGGGCGTCCGCCCCAGGCACCCACATAGTAGGCCACCAGCGAACCGAGCACGCAGCCCACGGCTCCGGCCACCGCCACACCCCAAAGCGTCATTTCGCCGCGCCACACTAGATAGCCCGAGAAGGGCATGATGATTTCCGAAGGCAGGGGGATGCAGGCGCTCTCGATGGCCATCAGCAGGACCACGCCGCCATAACCCATGCTGCTGATGACGCTGATGACAAAGGCGCTGAGAACGCCAAGGATCTTTTCGATCATGTCAGGGCCAGAAATAGATGAGGACGAGCGCGCCCAGGATGATCCGATAATAGGCGAAAACCCGGAAATCGTGACGGGATACGAAGGCGAGCAGGGCCTTCACCGCAACCAGACCCGCCAGGAAGGCTGCACCGAAACCGGCGGCGAACAGCAGCAGGTCCTCTGATTTCAGCAGGTGCAGGTTCTTGAAAAGATCATAACCGGTGGCCGCAAACATGGTCGGAATGGACAGAAAAAAGGAAAATTCCGTGGCGGCCGGACGTGATAAGCCGGAGACCAGGCCACCCATGATGGTGGCGCCGGAGCGCGAGACCCCCGGAAACAGGGCAAAGCTCTGAGCCAGGCCCACCTTCAGGGCATCGCGCCAGCACATGTCGTCGACATGGGCAACGCGGGCGCGGGGCTTGAAATGTTCTATCAGCAGGATGACAAAGCCCCCGACCACCAGGGCAGCGGCAACCGTGAGCGGGCTGAACAGATATTCCTTGATGTATTTGTGCAGTAAAAGCCCGATGATGGCGGCGGGCAGGAAGGCGATCGCCAGGTTGGTAACGAAACGTTGGGCCGCTGGATCGCTGCCGAGTCCGCCGACCACCTGCACGACCTTGTGGCGATAATGAAAGACGATGGCCAGCACGGCGCCGAGCTGAATGACGATTTCAAAGGTCTTGGCGCGTTCCCCGGTAAAATTCAGAAGATCCGCGGCAATGATCAGGTGTCCGGTACTGGAGATGGGCAGGAATTCGGTCGCGCCCTCCAGAAAGCCGAGCAGGAGGGCTTTCAGCAACAGCAGGGTGTCCAAGGTTGCTCCTTCGATTTTTGAATTCTTGTCGGGAGGATTGACTATAACCCAAATTGCAGGGCGCGACCCTGTGCCCCGGGGCGGATTGACCCCCGCTCGTACACGACCTGGCCACCAACGATGGTGAACTGCGGCCAGCCCGTCAGCATCCAGCCCTCGAAGGGGCTCCAGCGCACCTTGGTGAACATGTCCTCATTGCGTACGGGCTTCTCGTGTTCCATGTCCACCAGGGTGAGATCCGCGTCCCAGCCGATCTCGATCCGGCCCTTGTTTGGCACGCCATAGAGTCTTGCCGGATTGACGCACATCCAGCGCTGCAGTTCCGCCAGGGTGCAGTGCCCGTCGCGCATGGCGGTCAGCATTAGCGGCAGGCTGGTCTCGACGCCGGGCATGCCGGAAGGCGCCTGCGGGAAGCCCAGGGCCTTTTCTTCCAGGGTGTGCGGGGCATGATCGGTGGCGATGCAGTCGATCACGCCGCTTTTCAGGCCTTCCCAGAGCGCCAGGCGATCGGCTTCGGAGCGAATGGGCGGATTCATCTGCACCAGTGTGCCTTTTTTGGCATAGGCATCGGTGTTCAGAAAGAGATGGTTCGGGATGGCCTCGGTCGAGACATAGGAAGGCTTGTCGGCGGCCAGCAACTGCACTTCCTCCCGGGTGGACAGATGCAGGATGTGCAGCCGGTGCTGATAGCGTTTCGCCAGCTTCAGCGCCAGCTGGCTGGCGAGCAGGGCCGCTTTGTTGTCGCGGATCTCGGAATGCGTGGCTGGTCCGCATTTACCGGCCAGCGCGGATTTCCGTTCCAGGATGCGTGCCTCGTCCTCGGCATGCACCGCAATCAGCAGCCTGGTATTGGCGAAGATCCGGTCGAGGTCTTCCTCGCGGTTGACCAGCAGGCTGCCAGTGGAAGCACCCATGAAGATCTTGATGCCGCAGGCGCCGCGGATGTTCTGAAGATCCGTCAGGTTGTCGGGCGTCGCGCCAATGAAAAAACCGTAGTTGACCACCGATTTGGCGGCGGCACGGGCCAGTTTGTCATCGAGCGCGGCCTGGGTGGTGGTGCTGGGATCGGTGTTGGGCATCTCCAGAAAGCTGGTGACGCCGCCCTTGGCCGCGGCCCTGGAGCCACTGCCAAGGTCCTCCTTGTATTCCTTGCCGGGCTCGCGAAAGTGCACCTGCGGGTCCATGACGCCTGGCAGGAGCAGCATGCCGTCGGCTTCCAGGACTTCATCTGCGGACACGCGCAGATCGCGATCGATGGCACTGATGCGGCCATCCTCGCACAACAGGTCACCCCGGTAGAGCTCGCCATCGGGGCGGGCCATGCGCGCATCGCGAATGAGCAGTAGAGCCATGTGCTGTTATTCTCCGGCCATCTGTTTTTCGCGCTTTTCCTGCAGGGTCTTGCAGTCGATGCACAACGTGGCGGTGGGGCGGGCCTCCAGACGTCGCAGACCGATCTCGACGCCGCAGGCTTCGCAGTAGCCGTATTCGCCGCTCTTGATCAGGTCCAGGGTCTCGTTTATCTTGCGGATCAACTTGCGCTCCCGGTCGCGGGTGCGAAGTTCCAGCGTCATGTCGGTTTCCAGGCTGGCGCGGTCATTGGGATCCGAGTAGTTGATGTTTTCGTCCTGCATGTGCTGCACGGTGCGATCAACTTCCTCCATCAGCTCCCGGCGCCAGTCTTCCAGGATCTTTCTGAAGTGCGCGAGTTGCTCCGGGCTCATGTATTCTTCACCGGCCGCCGGCTCATAAGGCGTGAACGCGCTGCTGGAGGTCTTGTTCTGGGCTTGGGCCATGGATATAAGCTCCTGATGAAATCAACTGAAATACTTTGCTTGCGTGTATAATAGCGCGGAAGCTATATCAGATTGGGGCTGCTTTGGCAAATTCAAATCCGACTCCCGACCGGGTCCGGACCAGGCTCCGTCATGACCTGATCATCAGGTTTCAATTAGGAGATTTCATGGATAGTGGCAATATCCTCAAGGCAATCATTTTCGATGTGGATGGCACGCTGGCCGATACCGAACGGGATGGTCACCGGCTTGCCTTCAACCGGGCATTCCGGGATGCGGGCCTGCCCTTTGAATGGGACGTCGCCCTCTACGGGCGTCTGCTGGAGGTGGCTGGCGGCAAGGAGCGCATCCGCTATTTCCTGGATCTGTTTCCCGAGCAGCCACAGTTGAGCGATGAGGAGATTGCCGACCTGCACAAGGCTAAGACCGCGCATTATGTGGATATCGTGGCCAGTGGCGGCGTCCCCCTGCGCCCCGGCGTGCTGCGCCTCCTGCAGGAGGCCCGTGCCAGTGGCATTCGCCTGGCCATCGCCACCACCACGACTCCCGCCAATGTCGAGGTGCTGCTCAGGAATACGCTTGGTTCGGAGGCCCTCAGCTGGTTCGAGGTGATCGCTGCCGGTGATTCGGTGCCCGCCAAGAAGCCCGCGCCGGACATCTATTTCAGCGCCCTGTCCGATCTCGGGCTTGACGCCGGCCAGTGCCTGGCCATCGAAGATTCCGACAACGGCGTGCTATCGGCCCGCGAGGCGGGCGTGCCGGTACTGGTCACCGTCAACGATTATACCCGGGAGCAGGACTTTTCCGGGGCCCTGGCCATCCTGGAACATCTGGGCGAGCCGGATCGGCCGGCGCGGGTCCTGAAGGCGCCTGACGAAAGCCCGGCGGCAGTGGTCGATCTGGCACTGCTAAGGCGCTGGATGGACATAAGCTGAGATCGGAAGGGCGGTTTACCGGTCAAGCGGTCCCGAGTATCGCTTGACTTTGCCCGGTCCCTGACTAGTTTTTCCTGTGGTTCCGGGCTCACATTGCCCCGAACACGCCCTGTCGACTAACTGGAACTCCTGTGGACAAGACCACCGCCTATCTCGGGCGTCAGCCCATCCTGGACGCCAAAGAGCAAATCGCTGCCTATGAGCTGCTGTTTCGCGAGGGTGGGGAGCATAACTTTGCCAGCGAGAGCTCCAGCCGCGCCACAGCACAGGTGTTGCTCAATACCGTCGCTGGCATGGGTATCAGGCAGGTTCTCGGGGACAAGCTGGGCTTCATCAATTTCGGACGGGAAATGCTGGAGGATGAGATCGTCTTTCTGCTGCCGCGCGAGCAGGTCGTCCTGGAGATCCTGGAGGATGTGGAGCCGGATGCCGATCTGGTCAAGCGTTGCCATGATCTCAAGGCTGCGGGATATCGTTTCGCTCTGGATGATTTCATCTATTCTCCCAAACTGGAACCGCTGCTGGCAGTTGCGGATTTCATCAAGCTGGATCTCACCCTGCTCGAACCTCGCGCCCTGGAAGAGCATGCCCGCATGGCCAAGGCCCGTAATTTCAGGCTGATCGCGGAAAAGGTGGAGGACTGTGAGCAGTTCGCCTTTTCGCGGGCACTTGGGGCCGAACTGTTCCAGGGCTACTTCTTTGCCCGGCCCGTCATCCTGCAACAGACCAGTATCTCGGCGCAGCGTCTGGCCGTGCTTCAACTGCTCAATGAGCTGTTTGGTGATGCCGACGTCGGCCGGATGGAGCGCATCATCAGCCGTGATCTCGGCCTGAGTTATAAGCTGCTGCGCTTCATCAATTCAGCCAGCCAGGGGCGAACTCAAAAGACGGATAGTATTCGCGATGCCATCGTGGGGCTTGGCCAGCAACAGCTTTATCGGCTGCTGATGCTGCTGCTCTTTGCCGGGGAGGAGGATGCACCGCCTTCTCCGCTGATGAGTACCGCCCTGCAACGCGGGCGCCTGCTGGAAGCCATCGGCCAAAGCTGCTGCCCGGCGCGGTCCAGTGATTTGTTTCTGCTCGGCAGCTTCAGCCTGCTGGAAGCCTTGCTGGAAACGCCGCTGTCCCGAATTCTTGAGACCATGAATCTACCAAAGTCTCTGGAGGAGGCCTTGCTGACCCGCAGCGGGCCGCTGGCGCCATATCTTGATCTTGCAGAAGCCCTGGAGCGTTATGACTGGGAACGGGTGGATCAGGCTGCGGCATCCCTGGGCCTGAGCGAACAGGTGATCAATGAGGCCCAGTTGAAGGCCATGCATCCGGGCGAGCTGTTCTCCGGGTCTCGCGTGACCTTCCAGAACTTCCCGGGTCAGTAGCGCCCCATGTGGCATATTGGTAGAGGTCGGAAAATCAGCGCTACAGAACAGGCAGCGGATCAGGCGCTCAAGGGACATATCCGCACTCACCTGGCCAATGAGCGTACTTTCGCGGCCTGGGTACGAACCGGGATTTCCATCAGTATGGTTGGATTGGTGATTGCCCGCTTTCTGGCGACCCAGCATAGTGGCCTGACGCGATTCTTCATTCTACTCGGCGATGCCTATGTCCTGACCGGCATCAGCATTCTGGGTTTTTCCGCTTATAACTTCTTCCAGGCGCAAAGACAGATCGAGGCAGGGCAGTTCCGGATCCCGAAGCAGGTTCTGCTTGGGATTGTGATAGTCCTGTCCGTGCTGACCTCGCTCCTGATGATTCTGCTGACCGTTGAAATGTGGTCGCACAAGCCTTGAGCATCAGCCTGCACCGGCATCCTCGGCAAATTGAGTGATGAAAGCCTCAGTCATGGGCCTGAAGTGCGCCACTGCCGCAGGGTCCGGGATAAAGCTTTGCGAGGGCTGGTCCAGGGCGGACTGTGCCTGCTCCAGCGTGCCGAAGCCAGGGCTGGCGGCGAGCATGGCGGCGCCCAGGGCCGCCTCGGCGCATTGCGGCACGATCACCGGCCGATCCAGGACATTGGCGCGCATCTGCATCCATGGCCCATTGCTGGCGCCGCCCCCCAGGCTGAAAACTTCCCGCATGGTCGTCCCGCCTTCCTGCAGGCGCGCATAGCCCCAGGCCTCGATGTAGCAAAGCCCTTCCAGCAGCATCTGAAAGCGTTTTGAGGGATCGGATTCCGAAATTTCGCTGCCAGAGAAGCTCGGGGCATTGAGCGGAAAACGTTCACCAGGACGGGTCAGGGGATAACAGAGCTGTCCACTGGGCTGATGTGGCTGGAGGCTGGACGTCAGTCGCGCCATTTCCGCCACGCTGAAATGCTTGAGCAGGGCCGCGCCGCCGCTGTTGGAGGCGCCGCCGGGCAGCCAGAGCGCATTGAGGCGATGGCTGTAGATGCCCTCAGCAGGCTGGTTGAGCGGCAGCTTGGCGGCGAGCTTGAGCACCAAAGTCGAGCCGAGCGAGGTGGCGGCCTGGCCGGCTTGCCGCACGCCAGCGGCGATCAGCGCTGCCAAGCTGTCGGTGGTGCCATGCACGAGCTGCAGACTGGCGGGCAGTCCCAGGCGCCGGGCCCAGGCCGGACTGATCTGGTCGATAATTTCACCTGAAGGCCGGGCGCGGGGCAGGATGGCAGGGTCGAGCCCGGCGGCTTCGAGCAGCTTGCGGACCTCGGTGGGCCAGTTTAGCGTCTCGGGATCAAGACCAAGTTTGAGCAGGTTGGCGGCGTCGCTTTCGCCCCGGCAGCCGGTCAGGGTGGCGGCGATCCAGTCGGCCTGATGCTGTACGTGAATGATCTGCCGAGCAACATGGGCTTCATGGCGCGTCAGCCACAGGAGCTTGGCCAGTGAGCTGCTGGCGCTGGCCAGGGCACCGGATGCAGGCAGTGCTTGGGCAATCTCCCGCGCCTCATCCCTGGCGCGCTGGTCGTTGTACATCAGGGCCGGGCGCAGTGGCTGGCCTGACTGGTCGGTGACGACGAGGGTGGCGGAGGTCCCATCCAGCGCCAGCGCCTGGATGGACTGCATGGCCGGGCCCAGTTGCTGGCCTAACCCCGCCATGCAGCCTTCCAGGGCATCCAGCCAGCATTGCGGATCCTGCTCGCGCCAGCCATGCTCGCCCTGGACCTCTGGCAAGGGGGCCCGCGCCTGCGCCCTGATTGTGCCGCCCTCGTCGATCACCAGCGCCCGGATGCCGGAGGTGCCGACATCCACGCCCAGAAACAGCATGGCATCAATCCTTAGGGCAGCTCCACCCGCTGCGGCGGCGTCCAGCCGGGCTTGCGATGCTCGGCAATGACCTGCGTGTAGATGCCGCCGCGTACGTTGAACTTGCCGGTCACGCGCATGAAGCGCGGGTCGGTGGCGGCGACCAGGTCCGCCAGGATGCGGTTGGTTACGGCTTCATGGAAGGCGCCCTCGTCGCGGAAGCTCCACATGTAGAGCTTGAGCGCCTTGAGCTCGACGCAGCGCTGGTCCGGCACATAGTCGAGATAAAAGATGGCGAAGTCCGGCTGGCCGGTCTTGGGGCACAGACAGGTGAACTCGGGGATCTCCATGCGGATGGTGTAATCACGCTCCGGGTGGGGATTGGGGAAGGTTTCAAGATCTTTGCTGGGTTTGGTCGACACGGCCGGGGTCCTGTGCTAGAAATCAGAATGCATCCATTTTATCCGGCTTTTGCCCCAAACCCAATGCGTCCTGCATGAAACTTCGCCGTATCAAGCTCTCCGGCTTCAAATCCTTCGTCGATGCCACCACCATAGACCTGCCCGGCCAGCTCGTGGGCGTGGTCGGGCCAAATGGCTGCGGCAAGTCCAATGTCGTCGATGCCCTGCGCTGGGTGCTGGGGGAATCCTCGGCGCGGCAGTTGCGCGGCGAGAACATGATGGATGTGATCTTCAATGGTTCCCAGCACCGCGCGCCGGTCAGCCGCGCCCAGGTGGAACTGCGCTTCGACAATCAGGCCGGCCGCGCGCTCGGGCCCTTTGCCGCCTATCAGGAGATCGCGGTCAAGCGCGAGCTGGGGCGGGACGCTGTCTCGGCCTACAGCATCAATCAGACACGCTGTCGCAAGCGCGACGTGGCCGATCTTTTCCTCGGTACGGGGCTCGGGCCGCGCGCCTACGCCATCATCGAACAGGGCATGATCTCGCGCATCATTGAGGCGCGTCCCGAGGAACTGCGCAATTTCCTGGAAGAGGCCAGCGGCGTGTCGCGTTACCGCGAGCGGCGCCGGGAGACCCTGGCGCGCATCGAGCAGACCCGGGAGAACCTGAGCCGGGTCAATGATCTGCGCGAGGAGCTGGGCGGCCAGCTCAAACGGCTGGAGCGTCAGGCCGAGGCGGCAGCGCGCTTTCGCCGCCTCAAAGCCGAGGAACGCCAGCTCCAGGCCGAACGCCTGCGCCATCGACTGGCCGAGACCGAGGCGGAGGCAGCGCTCTGCCTCAATCAGATGGGCAGTATCAGCGTGGAAATCGAGGCTGCGTTGGCGCAGCAGCGCTCGGCCGAAGCCGATGCCCTGCGCCTGCGGGAACAGGCCCGCAGCGCCCAGATCGATGCCGACGCGGTTCAGGCCGCGTTCTATGCCAGCGCGGCGGATCTGGCGCGACTGGAGCAGCAGTTACAGCATCTAGATCAGGAAGCTGCACGCCTGCGCGCCGAGATTGTACAAGTCGAAAATGATGCCGGGCGCCAGAGCCAGCGCCAGGACAGCCTGACCGCGGATCTCGCCGAGGGTGAGAAGCGCCTGCAGGCACTGGAAGCGCGCGGCCAGGCACTGCGGGAGGAGGAGAGTGGCCTGCGCGCCACCCTCAAGCGTGCCGAGGAAGCGCTGAACACCAGCGAGCAGGAGGCCCGGCAGGTGGAGCAGGAGGGGCATCAGTTCCGCCGTGAGCTGCAGGTGCAGGAGACCCGGCTGGAACAGTTGCGCGCCCGCAGCCGCGACCTCGAGCAGCGCGGAATGAGGCTGCAGGCTGAATCCTCCAGGCCTGGCCCTGGCACGGACAGGCTCGCCAGCCTGCGGCAACAATCCGAGCAACTGACGCGCGTGCTGGAGAGCGCCCAGGAGCAACTGACGGAGCTAGGCGCCAGTCAGCAGGGCGCGAAAGCAGCGCTGCATGCGGCCGAGAGCAGGCACGACAAGGCCCGGGAAGCCTGGCAGACCCTGCGCGCCGCGCATCAGGCGCAGACACAGCGGGTCAGCAGCCTGAGCCGTCCTGGCGAGGGGCTGGTGCGCTTGGCCGGTCAGTTGCCCGGCGAGCCGGCAACCCTGCTGGCAAGCCTTGCCGTGGCACCCGGCTGGGAGCGTGCCGTGGAGGCCGTGCTCGGCTGGCGTCTCAAGGCCCTGCTGGTGGATGATCTGTCCCGCGATTTGCCTTTGCATTGGCTGGAGAAGCAGCAGAATGGTCAGTTCGCCGTGCTGGAAACAAGTGTCTTCAATGCCCCGATACCGGCTCGCAAGGATCTCGATCCCTTGCTGGACAAGGTGCGCGGCCCGGATGGCGCCAGTCCGGCGCTGCCCTGGCTGGCGGGTGTTTTCTGCGCCGATAGCCTGGACGCAGCCCTGAGCCAGCGCCATCAACTGGGGGAAAACGAGTTCTGGGTCACGCCCGAAGGGATTCTGGTGGGGCGTCACGCTTATGTCTGGGACCGCGGTCAAAGTGCCGACAGTGTGCTCGAACTGCGCGAGCATCTGCAGAAAATGGCCCTGAAACTTGCCGGGCTGGAAGCTGCCCTTACACAGGCTGTCAGTGAGCGCGAAACAGCACGCAACAGCCTGGCAGGGCTGGAAGCCGAGTTGCAGAAGCTACGAGTCGGACTGCAGCAGGGCCAGTCCGAGAAAAACCGGGTGCAGGTCGAGCTGGCGCGACTGGAGGCCGAAGAAGCGGCCCATCTGCACCGCCAGGAACAGATACATCAGGAACTGGCGCAGATCGACACCGAAGGCACCCGGTTTGCCCAGGAGCGCCAGGAGGCCGAAAGCGCCGCGCAGGCCGCCGCAAGCCGGCTGCGCAGTCTGGATGACCGGCTCAAGTCCCTGGAAGCGGCCAGACAGGCCGCGCGCCAGCAGGTCCAGACCCTGCGTCAGGAGTTCTCGCGCCTGCGCGATTCCCTGCATCAACTTGAACTGCAAACCCAGCAACTGCGCACCGAACTCAAGGGGAAGGCCGCCAGCCTGGAGGACTCAAGAGCGCAGCGCGAGCGCGCCCAGGCGCGTCTGGATACCCTGGCGCAGACACTGGCCGGGCATGATGCCAGCCTGCCAGCCCTGCAAAGTGCCTTGCAGGACTGTCTGTCCCGGCGCCAGGTGCTGGAGCAGTCGCTCCAGGCCGCACAGAATGCGGTAGAGGGGATCGAGGCCGAGCTGCGCCAGCGTGAGCAGACCGGCAGCCAGGCCGCCCGCGAGGCGGAATCCCGGCGCGAACGGCATCAGGCCCTTGCCCTGCAACTGAACACCGCCACCGCGCGCCAGGAAAACCTGCAGGAACAACTGGATGCAGTTTTGCCCTATCTGGGTCAGGACGAGCAGCCAGCAGAGATTGAGGCGCTCGATCCGGCGGCCATCGATGCGCGCCTGGAGCAGCTTGGCAATCGCATTGCTGCTCTGGGCAATGTCAATCTCGCCGCCATCGAGGAACATGCACAAGTCGCGGAGCGCAAGGGCTATCTCGATGCCCAGCACGCCGATCTGGAAGGCGCGCTCGACACCCTGGAAAGCGCGATCCGGCGCATGGACAAGGAAACCCGCGATCGTTTCCGCAAGACCTTCGAGACCGTCAACGCCAACTTCCAGACGCTGTTCCCGCGGCTCTTCGGCGGCGGGGAGGCGCAGATGACGCTCACCGATGATAACCTGCTGGAAGCTGGCGTGAGCGTGATCGCGCGCCCGCCCGGCAAGCGCAACAGCAGCATTCAGCTATTGTCCGGCGGCGAGAAGGCCCTGACCGCGGTGGCGCTGGTATTTGCCATGTTCCAGCTCAATCCTGCGCCCTTTTGCGTGCTCGACGAGGTGGACGCGCCCCTGGACGAGGCCAATGTCGGGCGCTTTTGCGACATGGTGCGCGAGATGTCGGTGGAAACGCAGTTTCTCTTCATTACCCACAACAAAGTCACCATGCAGCTCGCCACCCATCTGATCGGCGTGACCATGGCGGAGCCCGGCGTGTCCCGTATCGTCAGCGTCGATGTGGAGCAGGCCATGAAAATGGCCGGCGCGGCCTGAAGCATTCCTCTCCAAATCCCTGATTGGCATATGCCCGTGGCGAACGCCTGACGGTTTTTCGTCGCTCAGCCTTCTCTCTTCATGCAATCTTCATTCGTGCGTCAAAAAACCGTCACACATTTTCCTTAAGATGGGCTCAGGGAGCGCATAACAAGCTGGACAGATCCATGTCGTCACATCCGACTCATCTGAATGGAGAAGGTTATGTCCGGGATTCAATCGATGTTATCGCTACGCACCTTATCGGCCTGCCTGGGAGCTGGACTGCTTGCCGGTTGCATGAGTGACTCCGGTGGGCTTGCGGTATCCGATCCGAAGGTCGTTCCTGCCGTTGCCCTGAAGAGCAGCCTTGCTACGGGGAGGTCTGACCCGGTCGCGCTGCGTCAACCAGAGACCGCAGAGAAATCCGGGGCCCCCCTGACAGCGGGAGAGCTTCTACCCACAGGTTTCAGCATCACCCCCAAGGCCGGCGAGGGTGCAAGGTTTCAGCCCCTGAATCCTGACCTGCCCTCCCGCCCGGATTACCTGGCCGGGCAGGCGGTAGCCACCAACCTCAGTCCCGATGGCAAGACCCTGCTGATTCTCACCAGTGGCTACAATCGCATGAATGGCTCCGATGGCAAGCGTCTGCCTGAGGAATCCAATGAATACGTGTTCGTGTACGACGTGTCCAAGGGCCAGCCGGTGAAGCGCCAGGTGATCCAGGTGCCCAACACCTTCAATGGCCTGGTCTGGCATCCCTCGGGTCTGGAGTTCTATGTTTCCGGTGGCGTTGATGACAAGGTGCATGTCTACCAGCAAAGCGGCGGCAAATGGGCCGAGGCCGGCGCCATCGCCCTGGGCCACACGGCAGGTCTGGGCCTGGCGGTGAAACCCATGGCCGCGGGCCTGGCGGTCAATAAAAGCGGTACCGCCTTGCTGGTGGCCAATTTCGAAAACGATTCGGTGAGCGTCATCGACCTCAAAAAGCGGGTCAAGACCGCCGAGGTTCCCCTGCGGCCCGGCAAGATCGATCCCGCGCAAAGCGGGCAGCCCGGCGGCGAATTTCCGTTCTGGATCACCATCAAGGGGGATGACAAGGCCTATGTCAGCAGCCAGCGCGACCGTCAGGTCGTGGTTCTGGATCTGACCCGCGCCCAGCCTGAAGTGGTATCGCGCATTCCGGTTGGCGGCCAGCCGAACAAGATGCTCCTGAACAAGGCCCAGGATCGCCTGTTCGTTGCCAACGGCAACAGTGATACGGTTTCCGTGATCGACACCAGAAGCGACAAGGTGCTGTCCGAGATCAGGACCACCGCACCAGCCGCCCTGTTCGCCAATCCCGAAAACTTCAATGGCAGCAATCCCAACAGCCTGAGCCTGTCTCCGGATGAGCGTACCCTGTTCGTGACCAATGGCGGCACCAACTCGGTGGCAGTGATTCAACTGGAAGACGATGGCAAGGGCGGCCAGGTGATCGGGCTGATCCCGACCGGCTGGTATCCCAATTCCGTCAGTCTCAGTCAGGATGGCAAGATGCTGTATGTCGTCAATGGCAAGAGCAATGCCGGACCCAATCCTGGTGCTTGCCGCGACACCACATCCATTGCGCCGGGCGCCAAGGACCCCTGCGCCGCCAACAATCAGTATGTCTGGCAGTTGACCAAGGCCGGCTTCCTGAGCATGCCGGTGCCGTCCGCCTCGGTGCTCAGTCAGCTCAGCCGCCAGGTGGCCTACAACAACAATTTCCCGGGCACGCAGCGGGCCCATCAGGATGAGGCGCAGATGAAGTTCCTGCGCGAACGCATCAAGCATGTGATCTATGTCATCAAGGAAAATCGTACCTACGATCAGGTGCTCGGTGATCTGGACCGTGGCAATGGCGACCCCAGCCTCGCCGTGTTGCCGGAGCCCATTACACCCAATCACCATGCCCTGGCGCGGCGCTTCGTGACTCTAGACAATTTCCTCGATAGCGGCAACGCCAGCAACGATGGCTGGAACTGGACCACGGCGGCCCGGACCACGGATTTCACCGAGAAGACCATCGCCGTCAACTACGGCGGGCGTGGCCTGAGCTATGACTGGGAAGGCACCAATCGCAATATCAATGTCGGGCTTCCCACACAGGAGGAGCGCAAGGCGGCCAACCCCGCCACCCCGGATGATCCCGACCTGCTGCCGGGTGCGATCGACGTCGCCGCACCGGAAAGCTCGGAAGGCGAGGCCGGCGCGGGTTATCTCTGGGACGCTGCCCTGCGAGCCGGACTATCGGTACGCAACTATGGCGTATTCCTGGATCTCGCGCGCTACTCGGCCAAGCCGGGTGATCCAGGCTACATCGCGCCCAGTCATACGCCCTATCAGGACCGGATCGTGCAGGCCTATCCGACCAAGCCCGCCCTGCAGCCCATCACGGATCTCTATTTCCGTGGCTACGATCAGAGCACGGCTGATTTCTGGCGCTTCAAGGAGTGGGAGCGGGAGTTCGAGGGCTTTGTGCAGGATGGCAAAATGCCGGCACTGCAAATGGTACGTCTGCCCCATGATCACTTCGGCAATTTTGCCACCGCCCAGGATGGCGTGAACACGGTCGAGACCCAGATGGCGGATAACGACTATGCGCTGGGCCTCTTGGTGGACAAGGTATCGAAGAGCCGCTACAAGGACGATACGCTCATCTTCGTCATCGAGGATGACGCCCAGGATGGGCCTGATCATGTCGATGCCCATCGCAGTATCGCCTATGTCATCGGGCCTTACGTCAAACAGGATGCCGTGGTATCGACGCGCTATACCACCGTCAACATGCTGCGCACCATCGAGGATGTTCTGGGCCTGGAACCCATGGGCCTGAACGATGGACTGTCCAAGCCCATGACGGAGGTCTTTGGCAATGCTGCCAGGCCCTGGAACTACACCGCGCTGGTGCCAGAGGTATTGCGGACCACCCAGTTGCCGCTGCCGGCGAAAACGGCCGACAACTGCCTCTCTCCGGCACGCCCTGGGCTTGCCTATGACAGGCCGCGCCGCGACGCCGCCTACTGGGAGACGGTCATGCACGGACAGGATTTCCGGGAAGAGGATCACCTGGATACCGGGCAGTTCAATCGCGCCCTGTGGACGGGTCTGATGGGCGATGGCAAGCCTTATCCCACGGTTCGCGATGGCCGTGACCTGTCGAAGAACCGGGAAGCCCTGCTCGGTGCCTCCGATGGCATCGGCTAGGTACTCAAGGTCGTAATGTGATTGGTGGCGGCCGTGGCCGCCACTTTTTTGATCGGGCCCCGTCTATCGTTAGCGACGCTCGAAAACGTCTGCACTCGCGCTATGCTTGGCTAAGCAAGCGGCCAGTGCTGTTCCGGCGATGCCAGCACCACAGATCGCGATGTCATGCAATTTTGTCATTGCCATACCCTCAGCTTTTCAGGGTTTCGAACCACCCAAATGTCGGAGAAAACCCCATTTCTGATCAGGGATGAGATAACTGCGATGATTTTGCCATTGGCACTACCAATCAAACCTGGCTTGCCGTTCACATCTGCTTCTTCAATGACAAGATCGGGCTGTCGTTCAAATGTGGAGAGGAAGAACAAAGCAATGGCTTCGGCGCCGATAATGGGCTCAATGGATGCGCTGACTACTCCACCACCATCGGTGATTGCACATGCCCGCTTGTCCAGAACCGAGACTAAACCCCGTATGTCACCAAGCATCCACGCCTGACGGAATGCAGAATTCAGGCGAGCATGTTCTTCGTCCGAAGCCTCTAGAGCCTCTTCTTTGGTGAGGCGTTTTCGTGCCGACGACGCCAACTGGCGGCAGGCTTGAGGTGTCCTCTCGATTATCTCTGCTATCTCACTGAATGAGTATTGAAAAACGTCATGTAAGACGAAGCTGACCCTCTCTGCAGGTGTCATCTTCTCCAACACAATCAAAAGAGCCATCGAAACCGTTTGGCTCAATTCGAATTGGTCGGCAGGGTCGGTGGATTGCCATGTTTTGATGGGATCGTGCAGAACACCATGGCTAGGTATAGGCTCGGGCAGCCACTCTCCTACATACTCTTCGCGCCGTCTTTTGACTGATTTCAGCTTGTCCAAACATACCCGCGTCAATACTGTGCGTTTCCAGGCAACAGTAGCCTCGATCTTTGCACGATCAGCTGCGCTGAGCCGGTACCAGCGCAAGTACATTTCTTGTACGGCATCTTCTGCCTCGGTAGCACTGCCGAGGATATTGTAGGCGAAGTGGATTAGTCGGCGGCGCTCCTCAAAGATGAGCCTCAGATCATCCACCGGTTCACCAAGACCTTGCTGATAGCCATTGCTCATTCTCATCACCCTAGATTCAAAGGCTTACGTTACACCTGCAACTTGACAACCTTTTCGTCGCACTGACCGAACCCGCCGCTGCAACTAATAACGACTGAGAGGTGAAAATCGTCAGGCCATATGGACCTGACATTTTCGCGACCGGGATCGTCATAGGGTGCAGGCATTATCCAGATGCCTGCGACCAGGGTATGGCTCGCCATGTACTTGCTACTTGAGGAGAAGACTATGTCGAAACCCAGTGTGACTTTCGTCAATATCATCGAAACAGAGGCAGATAAGCAGGCCGAGGTCGTCAAGATCCTGCAGGAAGGAACGGAGACCGTCATCAGCAAAAAAGATGGCTTCCAGTCCGTCACCCTACTCGCAAGCAAAGATGGCGCCCATGTCATCAACATCGCGAAGTGGGACAGCCCGGCCAACGTCCAGGCAGTTCAGTCCGACCCGAAAGCCATTGAGTTTGTGAAGCGTACTGCCGCAATCGCTACGGCAACTCCCGGCCTCTATGATATCGTTGGTGAATACACCGCATAACATGGCGGTTTCAAACATCGGGATTCGATGCCCCGGCGGGCAATGCGGGGGCGAATCCCTCGGCGTTGCAGATACTGGCGCAGCTAGGGGAAATCATAGCCCTTGTCGGCATGCACCTGCTCGGGTCGGCGGCGAGGATGACCCGGCAGTCCCCGCACCGGCGGGATGGCTTCGAGTACCGGGATGAAGCACCTGGAATCGTGCCGGTTGGCGCCCGAGAGTATTACCGCGAGCGGCAGGCCTTAGGAGATGCCGGTCAAGGCTGATCGATCCGGCAGCCGGGGCCGTCCCCCTTTCAGGCGTGGCGGATGGGGCGGCAGCAAGGGCTCGATCTTTGACCATAGGGCATCATCCAGCAGGGGCTTGGCCATGACACGCTCCTCTCGATGCAGTCTCGATACGAGCTATGACCATGAAATCACAATTTTGTTAGGCGCTGTAAATCCTTTTCGTGGGGGTGTCGGGCGAACCAAGCTCGGCCGATCGCGGCAAATGCGGGGTCAAGCGCAGCCAGATCGTAGACGGGGGGCGCACCGCTGGAGGTGATTGCCAACCAGCTGCACCGGCACGTGAGCGGCAGGGCCGTTGCATGGACAAAGGGCTATGATGCCCGGGGAATCCGATTCTAAGGCCCAGCGCTGGACCGTGGAACGCACGCACATCTGGTTGCATCGATTCCGCCGGTTTCTTACCCGAGGTGAAAGTCGTGGGACACATCCAAGCCCTGTCCCGCTTGGCCTGCGGCATCATCCACTTCCTCTCTGCCGGCCTACTGAGATAGGCTCTTAGAGTGTTGACATTCAGTTGTATGCGCATACAATCGTGAAGACATGAGTAGTGGATATGGTCTGATAAGACCGAGCCTCTTGAAAGGATAGGAGTTTCCAAATGGATCGACTGGATGCAAGTGCGGCAAGTTCTCTCACGTTGTACGATTTCCCGCTCTCCGGAAATTGCCACAAAATTCGCTTGATGCTCTCGCTTCTGGGATTACCCTATAAGACCGTAAGCGTTGATATGGCCCAAAGGGAACATAAACTCCCTGCTTTTCTTGCCCTTAACCCGCGCGGGCAGGTCCCGGTTCTGCAGGATGGAGAGGTGGTGGTATGGGATTCGATGGCCATTCTTGCCTACCTCGCAAGCAAGTATGCTCCAGAGTACCTACCTGCGGATCCAGTCGGTTTGGCACGCACGTTCCAATGGCTCGCGGTCTCCGAAAATGAGCTCCTCTACGGGCTTGCGCGGGCACGCGCCTATTTTCGGTTCCGGCGTTTTGATATTCCATTGGAAGAAGTGCAGGCCTTGGGGATAGCTGGATTGCGCGTTTTGGAAAGTGGCTTGGCGAAGAGTGTGTGGCTTGCGGCCGATCGACCCACTATAGCGGATATCGCGTGCTATCCCTATGTCAAACTGGCGGGTGAGGGCGGGATTTCCATCTCATCGTACCCAGCGATCAAGGCTTGGCTCGCTCGACTCGAATCGCTCCCTAGCTTTGCAATAATGCCTGCCGGAGAGTTGATTGGTAACATGCCTATGGTCATTGCAAAAGGATGAATCCATCCACAACAGCCACAGTCGCCGATATGCTCTTCCACAATGGGGTTCAGGCGGCGCAGAAACGCTTTGCTGACGTGGAGCGGGCACATCGGATTGCTGAAATGATGGGCGACGTTTCGACCTTGGACCCGGAGCAGCAGGCATTCCTGGAATCGTTGCCATTTTTCTTCCTGGCCACTGCGGACGGGAGAGGTAATATCCAGTGCAACTTCAAGGGCGGTGGTCCAGGGGTGATCGAGGTCGTGGATTCGAGAACTATCTGTTATCCGGAATACGGTGGGAACGACCTAATGTTGAGCCTTGGGAATATGCTGATACACCCATACATTGGCGTTCTGGCGCTGTCGTTTGATCCCCCGCGGCGCCTGAAGCTGTCCGGCCGAGCCGAAATCGTTAGTCCGGAAGAATATCGCGGCCGGCTGGCCGTCGAAGGGGTTCGCGTCTTCGTGCGGATACACCTTACACAAGTTATTCGCAATTGTTCCAGGCGAATCCCTCGACTGGAAACTGTAAAAAATAATTAACTTGTTGCGGCCTGTCTACAGGCATATCGTGTCATGAGGCTGTATGTATGGATACTGGGCTAAAAGTGAGGGCGGTCGTTGTTGTCCAAACAATATGTATGTACACACAACCAATATAGGTGGTGACGTCATGAAAGCAATAGAATGTGCGACAAAAGCAGGAGAGATGGTCTGGAAAGGGTGGGTGGAATCGGTCGAGGACCAACCAAACGGTAACAAAGTCGTACGAATTCGTGGAAACAATGCCGAAGCAATCCTCGAAGTTCCCCGAGAACTCGCCGTAGAAGCCCAGCTGACCCCACAAAGTGTAGTGGAAACGATCTCAGTGCCGAGACCCGGCGGAATTCCCCTGATTTGTGACCTCAACGTGCTGAATCGGGCAGAGCCCCTTCCTGCTGACTTGATCGATCCTGATTTTACGGATACGCGCCATCGACACCTGCACATTCGGACACCGCAGCTGCGAGCGGCCGCCATGTTTCGGCACTTCTTGCAGAAATATGTGCGAGAGTTCTTGGATGGCCTTGGATTCTATCACGTACATACGCCGATCTTGACTGAAGCGTCATGCGTGTGCAGCGGTGATGTCTTTGCCTTTCCATATTACAACAAAAAGATTGCCAACCTGATACAGAGCCCTTGGATGTATGCGGATGCCCTTGTGGCAGGCGTGGAGCGTGTCTATGCACTTAACCCATCTTTTCGCCGCGAGAGGGAGGCCACCAACATCCATCTCGTGGAAATATGGCAGCTCCAGGTAGATCTCGCGTGGGCATCTAATGAAGACGTTATGATGCTGGAAGAGACGCTCTTGAAACACTTGGCCAGGGAGTTCCTCGAAAAACACCAAGATCTCTATTCCTTGGCTGGCCTAAGCTCGACCCACCTTGCCGATCTTCTCAAACCATACGAGCGCATTACCTACGATGAATCCCTCGATCGATTGAACGCGCTCGGTCACGAATTGCCCTACGGTTCAGATTACTCCAAAGAACAATCCGATGCCCTCAGCGCCACATTCGCCGCACCCTACTTTATCACAAACTACCCGCAGGAGCTGAAGAATTTTTGGTTCCCAAGCTATGAAGCCAGCGGGAAACGCCTTACGCCATCCAATGACCTGTTTGCCCATACTGGTCATGGCGAGATCATCGGCGGCGGGGCCCGTGTCCATAACGCTCAGGAATTGTCTGAAAACCTGGATTACTTCGGGCATGACCAGGAGGAATTTGACTGGTTCCTTGAAACCCGGCGATACGGCTGCCCCCCACATGCCGGGTTTTCCACAGGCTTCGATCGCCTTGCCGCTCTCATCATGGGGGTCGATCATATTCTCAAAGCAACACTTTTCCCTCGTCTGCCAAATGGAACGATCCGTCCTTAATCAGTCTCACTCCACTTCCACCACCGAAAAGGAATTGACAAATGAAAATCGCAGTCCCTATGCCTAAATACGGCATCTTTAAACCAGCCGCAACCCTGGCCGAAGCACAGGACACCATTCAAGCTCATCTGTCGGGCGTGGATGCCCTCGCGTATGCAGCCTTCATTGAGGGCAATTCGCGCGCCTGGGTCGACGCGCAAAACCTCCTCTATCACTGGAATCTCGACGAGCTGGAACGGAAATCCCCCGTAACTGACTACTCGCGCCTGATCCGACAGGTATTGCGCAACCGCCTGCTGGAGGTGGAGGAACGGGTACGCAAGGAACGCTACACCCTCGCGTGCTGGAACAAGTTCACACCGGATATAGCAATCGAGGAACTGAAGGCGGCCGCCCTTAACCATAGGATTCATAGCCATCCGTTGCTTGACCACATGTCCGCCGAGGGGCTCCCGCCGGAAGCTGTGCAGCTCTTTCTCGACAACTACTATGTAAACAACCGCGTTTTCCACCTTCACATCGCTGCCCAAAGCTTGTCCGCCCCATTTTCCATGCGGGCTGAGATGTATAAAAACCTGTACGACGAGCTTGGGAGCGGCGAGCCATCTGAGGCCCATCCGCTGTTGTTTCTGCGCAATTATCGCACCTTGCACTTACCGGACACCATTATCCCGCTGACTGGCAGCGTTTTCCTTCTCAATACGAAAATCTACCATACGTTCCTCTCCGGAAATGTGTTGCAGGGCGTTGGTGGCCTGGGCTTTTTGGAACTGGCGATGCCGGCCCAAATGGAAAAGATCTTCGCTGGCCTCAAAAAATCGAACCTCCCCGTCAAGGACTTGGTCTTCTGGGAAGTACACATCACGCTTGACAAGGAGCATGGCGAGTCTTGGTTCGAGGAGGTGCGGGATTTAGTGCGGTCGCGCGAAGATGCCAAGGCCTTGTTCGAGGGTGGAATGAGTCTGCTCGATGCACGGGCACGTTTTTATGATGACGTCTGGGGAGCGGTGCAAGAGATGATCGAACCCCAACAGATGTCTGCCTGATTCAGGAGCCGCTGTCATGGAACCGGAAAGCACTGTGTTGAGCCATCCCCGAGCCGTCATTTGCGATGTTGGCCATACCATTGTGATGGAAAGCGTGCTCAACCGTGTACTAACCGGTTTGGGGAAACCCGGGGCGGCACGTGTGCTATATGACCGTGCCGTCCTGGACCCGGCCGACGAAGCCGGGATGGAGCAATGGGTTGAGGAGGTTGTTCGAGAAAAAATCGATGCGATGCATGGGTGCGAGAGCGGCTGGATTTGCCAAGTTGCCTCCCAGATGCCTCTGACACCCGGCTTTGACCATCTGGTTAAACTTGCAAAGACAAAGAACGTGCCAGTGATGTTGGTGGGAGCGGTGCCGCGATTTGTAACGGAAGCGCTGGTTCGACGCCTAAGCGGGGCCATTACGAATATCGTCGGGACCGAGGTCGCTATAAAGGATGGACGGGTCGATGGGACGGAATGGGTATGTACGCCCAGCAAGAAAGTGGAATTGGTCACGCAGTGGCTAAGGGCAAGGGGGATACCTCCAAGCGACGCGATAATCATTGGAGACAGCATCGGAGACATACCGATCATGCATCTTGTACCGAAGGCCAACCGCATCGCTTTCAACTCAGACGATCCTGCGGTACTACAGATTGCGAGCAGGTCACACCAAAACGCTATGTACGAACTTTCACGGGAGCTGTTCGAATGAAATCAGAAATCGCCTCCGTAGCGAAAATGGACGAATCGTGCCTCGGCCAATGGGAATTCGTGGAGCTGTGCGCCGGACAGCGCCTTGAACCGGACAAGGGGAATGTAAGATTGATTGTGTGTCAGAAGGGTATTGCAGTGGCGTGCAGCGGACCTCATGAGCACCCGATTGAACGGGCAAAATTACTCTTTCTGCCGGGGGACCAAGCCCATGAGTTAATGGCCTTGTCAGACTGTTCGTTGTGGGTCACCCGGTTGCAATGGGAGCGGGATCCGCGTCTAGAGAAAATTTACACATGTAATCTTGAAACCTTGGCAGCGGCGTCCAGCATGGCTGCTTATCCGATAGAAGTGACATCGTTCGGAGATTACGTGCTTGGAGTCCACCCCCGCCATGCGCCGGTCGCGCATCCTTGGACGCCCTGGATGTCGCTTGACCCGGTCCTTTCCGCAGGCCAGAAAGAAACCGACGGTTATATGCTGTCCGTCCGCACTCAGAAAGAAGCTGGAGTCGAGGAGAGTTCGGTCCCTGTCGATGTTGCAGTCATCGGGGCCGGCCCTGCAGGACTGAGCGTCGCTGCCCATGCCACTCAAGCAGGGTTCTCAGTGGCTGTTTACGGGCAGCCAATGTCGTTCTGGAAACGTTCCATCGTTCCCTTGCCCCTGCGTTCACAGCCCGGGGGGACGAGTATCGATACTCCGCGCCAAGGCTACCGCTACTCGGACTTTGCTGAAAGCAACAGGATGTCTCAGCTTTCTTACGTCCCATTCCACGCCTTTCTGGCCTATACCCAGAATTTTATCGAAGGGCATGGGTTACAGTTCCGGCGCTCCGTGGTTACCGCCCTCCGGCGCGAAGGAGAGTATTGGTCCATTCAGACCGAACGAGGTGCCCAGCTCGCGAAAAACGTTGTGGTCGCTGTCGGTTTGAAAGGCATGGAGCGAATTCCCCCACGTATCGCAGGATGGGGAGGGCGGTATATGTTGGCTTCCGAGCTGCAGAGTTTGGAGATATTTCGGAATAAGAATGTGGCCGTTCTCGGAAGTGCCCAGAGCGCAGTGGAAATTGCAATGGAAATCTCCAACATCTCGGGGGCACAGGTCACTCTGCTTGCGCGCGGGCCGGGCGTCATCTTTCGGTCGATTCATTCTCCCGGAAACCTGTTCTTTAAGATCCTGTTCAAGAAGATCGACAAGGTATTCGGGTTCCTTCCAATTCCGGTCCAGGACCTTCTCCTCAAATTCCTTATGAAGGGCACCGCCGAACCGCCTATCGAAGATAGATTGAGGGCCTCCAGCGTTCGCGTATTACCCAGGGTCGAGATCACGGATTTGGTGGGGGTTCCCGGCAAACCGGTAACTCTTGTGCTGTCCAATGGCCCGGATCTTACCGTAGACCATCTAGTCCTTTGCACCGGATACCGATTTGATGTCCGGCGCGTTCCCTTCCTTCGTCACCTCGTCGAGATGGGTGAACTACGGGAAGTGGGTGGCTTGCCGATTTTATCCCCGCTTGCAGAATCCAGTGCAAGGGGACTGTTCTTCGCAGGCATGTCCGCATTACGCCTGATCGGACCTCAATGCCAATTTGTCTTCGGTACCCAGAAGGTGACGCCTCGGATCTTGCGCGCAATCGTTGATCGGCTCCGGCAGCGCCATGCCTAGTCATTCCGTATTCCTAATATGGGGTTTCTGCGCTGCCGCGATCGTCGGAGATATCGCTCAGTGGCCAGCCCTGCAGCAAACCGCCACCGTACTTTTGGTGCTGGCCCTCATGCTTGATGCACGTCTCTGGATTACACGCGGAAGCGGAAAGCTGTCACTCGCGGTTGGTGTGGGAGCCCTCGTGCTTGGTTGGCTCGCTGGCGATCCACTACAAGCACTGATGGGCTTAACACATTATACCCCTGTTATCGCGCTTCTGTTGTGCGTCTCTCTCATTCGCCTGCCGATGACGGCGAGCGGGGTTGATGCATCCATAAAGGGTGTCTTGGCCAAGGTGCGCAAATCGGCGAGATCCGGAACGGTCACTGCGGCGTCCGTCTTGCTTGCCCCCATGCTTAATCTGGGAACCCTAGCCTTCATGTCTTCCTTTTTGAAGGACAATTCCAGGCCGGATACAACGGCCCCCGTAGCAGTGACGCGAGGGATCGTGATGTCCATGCTTTGGGCCCCCAGCTTTGCACCGATCGCTATGGTAATGGCCGCATTCCCGAATGTCACATGGATTTCCACTCTTCCGATTGCAATAACCTTGCTGGCGGCATCGGTGATATTGGGTGCGCGTGTGCGGGGTGACATTGATACTGGGCTTTTGCCCAGTGAAATACATTGGCACCGCCTCTGGATGGCAGCGAGTTTGATCGCCGTGATGTTGGCAACCAGCATTTTGCTCCGGGTATTGGTGGATGCTCCGCTGACCGATGCCGTATCTGCATCCGGGGTCGTGGTGTTCTTTGTTTGGCTAGCTGTCGCGCCATCCAAACGGAGCGAATGGGTTACCCTGCTTTCGGCACACACCGCATACATGTGGCAGGCCGTGATTGCCGAGTCTGCGTTGTTTGCCGCTTCTGGTATCTTGGCGGAAGTACTCCGGCAGCCACACTGGGCGTCAATGCTCCAATACTGGTTGTCTTTTGCCAACCAACCGACCTGGGGAGCCATGACCACGCTGGTTCTTGGCATACCAGCCTTGGCTACAATCGGGCTTCACCCGATCGTGCCTTTCAGCATCCTTGTGCACACCGTCACCCCGCAAGGTCTGGGCGTCACTCCGCCGGTGCTTTACATGACCTGGGTAATCATCTGGGTTCTGTCGCTTCTAGTGTCGCCTGTATCCGCACTGAATTTGACAGCTTCTGCCGCATTTGGCGTGTCAAGTTGGCGCCTTGGATTCCAGACAAACTGGTGTTACGGCCTCGCATTGGGAGTTGCCGCTGTGTTCATTTTGCATCTATGGAGCTGACCATGCCCGACACACCTGTTTCTCGCACTTTCGGTTTTATTCTGGGGACCAGCCCCGGTACAAATAACGCGATCACGGTAGAGCGACTCGCTCGCGCAGCCCTTGATTCCGGCCATCGCGTAATGATCTTCCTGCTCGATGACGGGATTTACAATGCACTCCACTGCATGAGCAACAAGAGCACCATCAAGGGATTCCAGCAGCTGATTCCCCGAGGCGCTGAAATCGCCGTCTGCTCCAATATGGCGAAGGCCCGCGGCCTGGTTGAGTCCAATGCTTCAGCGGGGGTGATCTATGCGTCCTTGGTGTATTTCTCTGAAATGACATCTACTTGTGATTATTTGCTGGCGTTCACGTTATGAATAAAAGTGGAGCATCTTGCGGATTTCGCAAAAATATCCTTTTTATCCTGCAGTCGTCGGCATTCAATGGTGATCGCAATTACCAAGTAGCGCGGATGGCACTTTCAATCGCGATGGACGCTTCTCCTAATGTGCTCCTCTCAGGGAAAGCGCTGGCCCTAGCCGCCCTGGGCCGCAAGGCTGAGAAGCCGCTGGCGGACTTCTACGAACAGGAACGGCATCTCCATGATCTGGGGATTCCTTGTTATGTGGTGCGTGAGGAGCTCTCGACTTTAGGCCTGACAGAGGAGGGCGTACGGCCAGGAATCACGACGATTTCGGTTGCTGAATGCAACGCATTGCTGAAGCGGATGAACTTTATAGTTACTGCCTAGGGGGAAACCATGAACACTCTAATGATCTGCACCACATTGCCTTCCGCACGCACAGTGCTCGACGATTTGCCTGAGGGTGACCGGACTCACGCAGTGATACTGGTGCACGAGGCTGTTATCGCCACTCCAGAGGATCTCGGCATGCCGCGAACCGGTGTGTTTGCATCCGCGGAGGACATGAAGGCTCTCGGATGTGACAGTCACTGGGCGAGCGTGGACGCAATGGCGTTCGTGCAGATGATTGCCAACGCGCAACAGGTGTACGTCCGATGAGCACGCAGCCGACGACTGAGGCCAACGACATCGACCTCACAACAACCTTGCATAAACCTTACTACCACGTCCACTTTTTTGTCTGTGTGAATCGCCGCAATAACTCCCGAAGCTGTGCTGGGGGCGGATCGGAGCATCTGCAGGAATATGCTAAGAAGCGCGCTAAGGAGCTCGAGCGGCCGGAACTTGGCCGCGTGAGAATAAACAAGTCCGGCTGTCTCGGCCGATGTGAACACGGCCCGATCGCGGTCGTGTATCCGGATGGGGTCTGGTATCGCTACCGATCCAAGGAAGACCTCAACGAGATCTTGTTGGAACATATTGTGCACGGGCGAACCGTACATAGACTCGTCGTGCGTGACACGGAGGATATGGAATGAATGCTTCCAACCCGGTTTCTTTAAGAAAAGGGAATCACCGGTGGATTTGTGCCGTCTGTGATCTTGTCTATGACGAGCGGGATGGATGGCCGGAGGACGGGATCCCTCCAGGAACCCCGTTCGAATCCATTCCGGAGTCATGGGTTTGCCCGGAGTGTGGTGTCTCCAAGGCAGACTTCTACCGTGAGGATTGATTCCATGACACGGTTGCCTATTGTCGTGGTTGGTAGCGGTATGGCCGCCATTGCCCTGGTTAAGGAGCTCAGAAAGCTGAATGCCGAAATCCCGGTGATGATGCTGACGATAAGCGACGGTGCTGTCTATTCGAAACCTCGTCTATCCAATGCGCTGTCGCAGCAGCTATCACCCGCGGCACTTGTACAAATGACCGCACAGGCATTCGCCCTTGAGCAGGGGATCACGACTATAACCAAGTGTTCCGTTGAACACATCGACGTCTCCCGAAAAGTTCTTCATACCACATCGGGCGAAGTTCCCTATCGCACCCTAGTGCTGGCGACCGGATGCCGTGCCAGGAATCCAACTTGCGAGGGGGATGCATGCTCCAATTATCATACGCTGGATAGTTTAGAGTCGTATATGTGTATGCGCCAACAACTCTCCCCTGGTCACACGGTGCTGGTTCTTGGTGGCGGCTTGATTGGCTGTGAAGTCGCAAACGATTTGGCCGCGACCTGCCATAAGGTGTTAATAGTGGAGGCAGGATCGCATCTGCTTGCCTCAACGGTACCATCCGAAATTGGGGTTGAACTGGAACAAGCGCTTCGGCGACTTGGTATAAGCCTGATGAACCGGCGGATTGTCCAGCGCCTGGACAAGTCTGGGAACGCCATTCGTGCGACCTTGAGCGACGGTACCAAGTTGGAGGTGAATGTGGTGATTTCGTCGATCGGAACCACACCTAGAACGGAGCTTGCCAAGTCCGCAGGGCTTGCTGTCGGGCGCGGCATCGTCGTCGATCAATATTTGGAGACCTCGATCCCCGCCATCTATGCCATGGGAGATTGCGCGGAGGTCGCCGGTGTACATGCGCCCTTCGTTCCGCCGCTGCTCGGCCAAGCGCGGGCTTTAGCACGGACTCTTGCCGGTAGCCCGACCCCGTATGTCCCCAAACCGGTCCCAATTACACTTAAAACTCCCGCCTTACCGGTCGTGATCTGCCCACCTCTTGTCTCGGATGGGGCAAGCTGGTTAGTACGCAAGTTATCTGAGGGCGGGGTAGAGGCCTTATGCTCGGACTACACTGGCACTCTGACGGGATTTGCCCTCGCCGGTGCAGCCTGCGCCAGACGCCGGTCATGGGCGGACCGCCTCGGGTGCCGCCTGTCGGAAATGTCGGACGCGCAAGCGCCACAATTCAACCAAATGGAGGTCGTATGATCCAGAAGCACGTTTTCGTAGTTTACGCGGGCCCACATGAGGCCGGACGGGTATTTCACGCACTGATTCACGCTAAGCAAGTACACGGCAGGGGGGACCACGCAGAACTCTATTTCGCTGCAGAGGGGACGCATTGGCCTGCGATGCTGGCAAAGAGTGATCATCCGATGAACAGCCTGTTTTCCGAAATGCTGGAATCCGGAGTGATCAGCGGTGCATGCGCAGCATGCGCTAACGCTTTTGGAACGGCCGATGAGGCAAAAGAGGCCGTGGGCTTGGTCCAAGGACCGGAGGCAAGTTTTGGCCAGATCGACATCATCGGGATGAATGATGATGGTTATCACGTCTGGTTATTCTAGGCAGCGTTAGCGTGTCTATTACCCACGCACTTTTCCTCTGCATCGCCACCATCTCAAGGGGCGGGATGTCCCGGCAACATAAGTTGACTTGGCATTGCTCGATCTCGCCCACTACAGGTGTTCTTCGCCGAATGATAGAGGGAAACTGGATTGCCCAGTCGGACATCCCGCGAAGGTGCAATGGGCCGCAGCCCCGGAAACGGGCATTGGGAGGAGAATTTTCAGCAGGCTATGTCGGGCTGCGGCCTCGTAATCATCTCCCTGGTCGCAAACAACGTTGCCTTTTTCACGCCTAGTTGCAGCTTATCTTTATCCCAGGAGTAACATAAATGCCTTACGTTAACATCAAAATAACCAATGAGAATGTATCTTCCGAGAAGAAGGCTGCCATCATTGTAGGGGTAACGAAATTGTTGGAAGAAATCATGCAAAAAAATCCCGAGACGACAGTAGTCGTCATTGACGAAGTATCTACGGATAACTGGGGAATTGGCGGAGAGGCCGTTACCGTGCGACGAATACGGAAGAATATCTAGGAAAAAGCCTGAGCCAGCTTTGCACCTGTAAATTTATGTTCATCTAGGGCGCTTTGATTGGCTTTTTGAGGCGTGCATGGCCGGTTTCCCGCGCGAATTGATGCGCTAACCCCTTGGGCGGCGTTGGTGGTGCTTGAACCGTATCGCCGCCATAGGCGTGGCCGGCCGAATTGCATGATCTTGTGGCTAAAGCGACTGGTATCGATTGAATCAGCCAATGCTGTTTGGCATGGAACCCAGTGTCGGAGGAAACCGATGAAATCCGCGAATCTGCTCAAAGGTGCAGGTCTTCTGTTGTTTGCCGCCATCTTCTGGGGCGGCTTATTCCCAGTGGCGAAATCCGCACTGATCGCGCTTGACCCTTATATCCTGACGGCGATCCGCTATGGGAGCACGGCATTGATATTTCTGGTGCTGCTCGTCTGGTCCGAGGGCCGTCAGGCATTGCGGCTGGAGACACGTGGTCTCGAGCTCTGGCTGTTTGGTTCCATCGGCTTCGCCGGATTCAGTCTGTTCGTGTTTGCCGGTCTGGGGAGCACGACACCCGAGCATGGTGCAGTGATCTTGGCCCTGATGCCGATGATTACGGTCTTGTTTAACTGGGGATTGAAGGGGAATCGTCCAGCTGGCTTCACGCTGGCTACGGTTCTTATGGCTTTTGTGGGTGTGTTTCTGGTGGTCACGGCAGGGCACCCCAGGACTGCCTTCACCCACGCAGGCATGCAAGGCGATTTGTTGATCCTGATGGGGACGGTGAGTTGGGTCATCTACACCTTGGGAGCGGCGCGTTTTCAGGTTTGGTCGCCATTGCGTTACAGCGCCCTGAGTTGTGCCATGGGCACGATAAGCATTCTCGCGATAGCCTTGGCTGCGATCCTGCTCGGTTTCTCGAAATTACCTGATTTTGCAACACTCCGGCATGTCTGGTCCGAACTGCTGTATATCGTTGTGTTCGCATCGGTGCTCGCGGTGCTGAGCTGGAATGCGGGCATCAAAATGCTGGGTTCGCTCAATGGCGTGCTGTTCATCAACTTCGTGCCCATCACGGCCTTCGCGCTGGGAATCCTGCTGGGTCATCACTTTGGGGATGCGGAACTGCTCGGCGCGGCCCTTACCATCATGGCGCTCGTTGCCAACAATCTCTATCTGCGGCGCAAGGACATGAGCAGGCCACTGCGGCGGGCCACCTAACAGGCCGCCAAGGCCTGCCTGAAGTCATGCACAAGATCCGCCGCATCCTCGATGCCAATCGAGAGCCGGACAAGGGAATCGGATATGCCCATGCTGGCACGCCGTTCCGGGCCCATTTCCCAATAGATGGTATGGGCCACTGGGATTGCCAGGGTACGATTATCCCCAAGATGGCTGGAAAGGATGACGAGCTTCAATCTGTCCAGGAAGGCGAAGCAATCCAGGTCCTCGTTCAATTCCATGCCGATGAGGGCCCCATGATGCTTGAACAGCTCGCGAGAAAGTTGGTGCTGAGGATGGCTCTCCAGACCGGGGTAGTAAACTCTCTGCACACTTGGATGGCTCGCCAGGAAGCGCGCCAGCTCCAGTGCATTTGAGCAGGCACGTTCCATGCG